>JADFHR010000051.1 GCA_022567015.1 Pseudomonadota bacterium | reverse complement strand
AGGCGTGGGAGCTCATCGCCGGGGCCGGGTGCCGGGGCCTGCGCCGCGGCGGCGCCATGGTTTCCGAGAAACACTGCAATTTCCTCATCAACACCGGCAGTGCCAGCGCCGCCGACCTGGAAGGGCTGGGCGAGGAGGTGCGGCGCCGGGTCCTCGAGGCCACCGGCGTCGGGCTGGAGTGGGAAATCCGCCGCGTCGGCGTTACCGCCGGGCCGGCCGCCCGGGAAGTGGCGGGGGAGGGCGCGTCATGAACCGGCACGTGGCGGTTCTCATGGGCGGCTGGTCCGCCGAGCGCGAGGTTTCCCTGGTCAGCGGCGCCGCCGTCGCCAAGGCCCTGAAGAAGACCGGTTACCGGGTCACCCCCATCGACGTGCAGCGCGACATGGGGGCGCTTATGACGCGGCTGTATCCGCGCCCCGACGCCGTGTTCAACGCCCTGCACGGGCGTTATGGCGAGGACGGCTGCGTGCAGGGCCTGCTCAACATCCTGGACATTCCCTATACCCATTCCGGACTGCTGGCCTCCGCCCTGGCCATGGACAAGCCCATGGCCAAGTGCCTGTTCGCCGCCGCCGGCATCCCCGTGGCCGAGCACAAGATCGTCCGCCGGGACGACGTGGTCCAGGGCGACGTCATGGCCCGTCCCTATGTCGTCAAGCCCTTGAACGAGGGCTCCAGCGTCGGTGTCACCATCGTCCTCGAGGGCGACGACACCCCCCCCTTCACGGATGCGAACTGGCCGTTTGGCGAAGAGGTGATGGTCGAACGCTTCGTCCCCGGCAAGGAACTGACCGTGGCCGTGATGGGCGACAAGGCGCTGGCCGTGACCGAGATCACCACCGACCGCGGCTTCTACGACTACGACGCCAAGTACGCGGAAGGCGGTTCGGCGCACCTGGTCCCGGCGCCCCTGGAGACGGCGGTCTACGACGAGGTCATGCGCCTCTCGGCCCTCGCCCACGAGGCGCTGGGGTGCCGCGGCGTGTCCAGGGCCGACCTGCGCTACGACGGCGAAACCGTATACCTGCTCGAGATCAACACCCAGCCCGGCATGACCCATACCTCGCTGGTGCCCGAGCAGGCCGCCCATGTGGGCCTTTCCTTCGAGGAGCTGGTGAGCTGGATGGTGGAAAACGTGGAGTGCGACCCATGAGGATTCCGAAAACACCAAGGTTCGGCGGGCGCGGCCAGCCCCGGCGCCGGGTCACCCCGCTGTGGCGCAGCCGGGCGACCCTTGCCGCCGCCGCGGCGCTGATCGTGTTGGCCGGCGCCGGCGGCGGATGGTGGCTGTGGCAGGGCGGCCTCGTGGCGCGCATGGCCGAACGCCTTGAGCGGACGCTTATCGCCGGATCGGTGAAGCTGGACTTCACGGTCCAGGAGGTCCTGGTCGTCGGGCGGCGGGAAACCTCGAAGGCGGACCTGCTCGCCGCCGTCGGATTGACCCGGGGCGCGCCCATTCTTGCCTTCGACCTCGACGCCGCCAGGCGGCGGGTGGAGGCGCTGCCCTGGATATCCACGGCGTCGGTGGAGCGCATCCTGCCCGACACCGTTGTCCTGCGCATCGTCGAGCGCCGGCCGCTCGCCCTGTGGCAGAACCGGGGGCGTTTCGCCCTCATCGATGAGAAGGGCGCGGTGATTCTCAAGGACGGCCTGGAGCGCTTCTCCGATCTGCCGCTGGTGGTCGGCGAGGACGCCCCCGCCCACGCCGCCGAGATCCTCCAGGTCCTGGAGACCCAGCCCCAACTGGTGCCCCGGGTCAAGGCGGCCGTGCGGGTCGGCAAGCGGCGCTGGAACGTGCGCTTTCACAACGGCATCGACGTGCGTCTGCCCGAGGAGAACGCGGCGTCGGCCTGGGCCCGCCTGGCCGAATACCAACGCACCCATCGGATCCTGGCGCCGGAAGTCCGGGTCCTGGATTTACGCCTGCCCGGCCGCCTGATCCTTCGCAGGTCCCCGCGGCCGGCACGCTCGGGCAAGGCCCCGGGCCGCGAAACCTGACCCCAAAAGACAGGAGCAGACACGAAAGCCGATGAGCATGGAAAAAGGCGCGACGCAATCGAAGGTTCGCAGCGGGCTGATCGCGGCCCTGGACGTGGGCACCACCAAGGTGTGCTGCTTCATCGCCCGCGCCGATGGTGAAGGGGCGCTCAGGGTGGTCGGCATCGGCCACCAGGTGTCCGGCGGGCTGCGCTGCGGCGCCATCGTCGGCATGGACGCCGCCGAGGCGGCCATCCGGGCGACCGTGGAAGTGGCCGAGCACATGGCCGGAGAGAACATCCGCCGGGTGATCGTCAATGTGTCGGGCGGGACTCCGGAATCCCGGCTCATCGCCTATGAGGTTTCCATCGCCGGCCACGAGATCGGTGACGCCGACGTGCGCCGCATCCTCGACCCCGCGAGCCTGCTGCGCCGGCAGCCGCCGGACCACGTGGTCATCCACGCCATCCCCGTGGGGTACAGCATCGACGGCAGCCGCGGCGTGCGCGACCCGCGCGGCATGTTCGGCCAGCGCCTGGGCGTGAACATGCATATCGTCAGCGCCGCCGCCGGCGCCGTGCGTACCCTGGAGACGTCCGTCGCCCGCTGTCACCTGGGCATCGAGACCAAGGTGGTCTCGCCCTACGCCTCGGCCCTCGCCTGCCTGGTCGAGGACGAGAAACACCTGGGCGTGACCCATATCGACATGGGCGGCGGCACCACGTCCATCGCCGTGTTCTTCGACGGCGAACTGACCTACACCGACAGCGTGCCCGTGGGCGGATGCCATGTGACCAACGACATCGCCCGCGGCCTTTCGACGCCGCTTGCCCACGCCGAGCGCATGAAGACCCTGTACGGCAGCGCCATGCCCTCGCCGTCGGATGACCGCGAGATCATCAAGGTGCCGCTGATCGGCGAAGACGGCGGGTCCGAACCCAACCAGGTGCCCCGTTCCATGCTGGTGGGAATCATCCGGCCGCGCCTGGAGGAGATCTTCGAAATGGTGCGCGCCCGCCTCGAGGCCGCCGGCTTCGACAGCATCGCCGGCCGCCGCGTGGTGCTTGCCGGCGGCGCCAGCCAGTTGCCCGGAACGCGCGAACTCGCCGGCATGATCCTGGACAAGCAGGTGCGGATGGGCCGGCCGGCGCCGATCGACGGGCTGGCCGAGGCGGTTACCGGCCCGGCCTTCGCCACCTGCGCCGGGCTCTTGAACTACGCCGTCAATAATCGGGCGGAAGGTTCCGGTGGGACCTATCGCCCCGTGGAGGAGCCGAGCGGTCGCCTCGACCGGTTCGGCCAGTGGATCCGTGAGAACTTTTGATTTGTGCACGGGCCGGTCACAGGCACCGCCTGCGAACGGCCCGGGGCCGCCGGGGAGGGTCGGCCCACGTCATTGACGAATGGAATTGGTTTTGGTTGCAATCTGGAGGAAGACATGACGATCAACTTGAGTGTACCAAGCAACAACGACACACCCGACTTGAAGCCGCGGATTACCGTCCTCGGCGTCGGCGGCGGCGGCGGCAATGCCGTCAACAACATGATCCGGTCCGAACTGGAGGGCGTGGATTTCGTCGTCGCCAACACCGACGCCCAGGCGCTGGCCCAGGCGCGCACCGACAGCCGCATTCAGATGGGTGCCACCATCACCCGGGGCCTGGGAGCAGGGTCGCGCCCCGACATCGGGCGCGCCGCCGCCGAGGAGACCATGGAGGAGATCGTCGAACGGCTCAAGGACTCCAACATGGTGTTCATCGCCGCCGGCATGGGCGGCGGTACCGGAACGGGCGCCGCTCCGGTGATCGCCCGCGCCGCGCGCGAACACGGGATCCTCACCGTCGGCGTGGTGACCAAGCCCTTCCATTTCGAGGGCGTCCACCGCATGAAGGTGGCCGAGGCGGGGATCGAGGAGCTCGAGCAGTTCGTCGATACCCTGATCATCATTCCCAACCAGAACCTGTTCCGCGTCGCCAACGAGAAGACCACCTTCGCCGACGCCTTCAGCATGGCGGACGAGGTCCTGTATTCGGGTGTGCGCGGGGTCACCGACCTCATCGTGATGCCGGGCCTGATCAACCTGGACTTCGCCGACATCCGCTCGGTCATGAGCGAAATGGGCAAGGCGATGATGGGCACCGGCGAGGCCGAGGGCGAGAGGCGCGCCCTCGACGCCGCCGAGGCCGCCATCTCCAACCCGCTGCTCGACGACACCTCCATGAAGGGGGCGAAAGGCATCCTCATCAACATCACCGGCGGGCTCGACATGACACTGTTCGAGGTGGACGAGGCGGCCAACCGGATCCGCTCGGAAGTGGACAACGAAGGCTACATCGTCTTCGGTTCCACCTTCTCCGAGGACATGGAAGGCAAGATCCGGGTCTCGGTGGTGGCCACCGGAATCGACGCCCAGGCCTCGGCGCGACCCGCCCCCGCCGTGCTCAGCGTGGTCGACAGGGACGCTCCATCGCCGGCCCAAGAGCCGGACGCCGAGGCGCCCGAGCACAAGTCGGCGACGGTGGTGAAGATGATTCCGCCGGCCGCGGCCGCCACGGAACCGGCCACCAGCGTGTCCGGGAACCCCGAGCCGGCAGCGGAGAAACCGGCGGCCTCGGGACCTGCCGCGGACAAAGCCGCCGCCGGCGAAACCGCGGTCCGTCCTTCCGCCACACCGGCCCTCGGCTCCACCGACATCTTCATCCCGCCGCCGGCCGAATCCCCGGGCGGCAATGCCGACAAGCCCGCGCTTTCCCCTCCGGCGGCGCCGGCGCCGGACATGGCGGCCGACAGGCGGACGGCCAGGGACAGGGGACCGACCCTTTTCGAACGGGTCACCGGTACCGGCCGTGCCGCCAAAAGCGCCAAGGCCGCCCTGGCGGACGGGGACGGGGTGGCGCACAGGCACCCCACCGGCGGCCGCGGCCAGCTTGGCGGACTCGATTCCGCCGAGCGCGTGGCCGTCGCCCAGTCCGAAGACGACCTGCTCGATATCCCGGCCTTCCTGCGCCGCCAGGCAAATTGACGGTAAGGCGCTGAGTTGGCGTAACAATTCGTAACAAATGTTGATTTGAGTGCCTCGGGCGATGTTGATAAACACATCCCCGAGGCATTCTTTCACAGGAATGCGCCCAAGGGGGTGGGCCGTTGCCGGGGAGGTCAAACCTGAGCAAGGAAGTTAAGCGGGGGAAGATGGGGGTTTCACGCGGCAGCCGCAGGCCGGCTGCGAAATTCAACGGCAAGAAAATCATTCACCAGAGGACCCTTAAAGGTCCGGTCGAGTGCACCAGCATTGCCCTGCACTGCGGCGAGATGGTGTCGATGACCCTGCGCCCGGGCGCGGCCGGGAGCGGAATCGTGTTCCGGCGCACGGACATCGCCGGCGGCTCCGTGATTCCGGCGACCTGGGACCGGGTGACCGACACCCGGATGTCCACCACCGTGGGCAACGAGGACGGGGCGACGGTCAGCACCGTCGAGCACCTGATGGCGGCCCTGCGCGGCTGCGGCATCGACAATGCCGTCATCGACGTCACCGGTCCCGAGGTGCCGATCATGGACGGCAGCGCGGCGCCCTTCGTCGCCCTCATCGAGCGCGCGGGCGTGGTCAGACAGACGGCGCCGCTCCGCGTCATCCGCGTGCGCAAGGCGGTGGTGATCGACGAAGGCAAACGCTTTGCCTCGCTTACGCCCGGCACCGGATTTTCCCTCGGCTTCGAGATCGAATTCAACTGCGCCGCCGTTTCCCGGCAAACCATCTCCATCGGCCTCATCAACGGCAATTTCAAGAGAGAGATCGCCCCCGCCCGGACCTTTGGCTTCCTGCACGAGCTCGAACAGCTAAAGGCCGAGGGACTGGCCCAGGGCGGGTCCCTGGACAACGCGGTCGTGGTCAGCGGCGACAAGGTCCTCAACGAGGGCGGCCTGCGCTTCGAGGACGAATTTGTCCGCCACAAGGTCTTGGACGCCGTGGGCGATCTCTATCTGGCCGGCGCCCCCATCATCGGCCGTTTTCACGGCGTCCGTTCGGGGCATGGCATCACCAACCAGCTCCTGCGCGCCCTGTTCGCCGATGCGGATGCCTGGTGTTACGACGTGGCGGACGCCGGCGACATCGACGCGCAGCCCGTGGACGGCGCCTGGGCCGACGAGCCGGCCGTGGCCGTGGCCGCGACGGCGTAGACTGGCACCCGCCCGCCTCCCTCCGTTCGTTTCCGGTTTACCGTCGAATTCCCGCAGCCGTCGCCGCCCGCACGTCGGCCACGAACTTGTAGAGAGTCCGTGCCACCGTGATATAATCCGGCGGTATGAATCCCGGTTTGCGTAATTTTCCGGCCAGGGGCGGGAATGCCGCCGCGCCGCGCCGCTTTTCCTCGTTCGCCAGGCTGGCGGCGGTCCTGGGCGTCGTTCTCCTGGCCGCGTGTGCGGGCACGGAGGAGGACGAATACGTCGAACGCCCCGTGGAATCCCTTTACAACGAGGCGATGGATGCGCTCGAGGCCAAGGATTACCCGGCCGCGGCCACCCTGTTCGACGAGGTGGAGCGCCAGCACCCCTACTCGACCTGGGCGACCAAGGCCCAGTTGATGGCCGCCTACGCGTATTACCAGCACAACGACTACGACGACGCCATCGTTGCGCTGGACCGCTTTATCCAGCTGCACCCGTCCAACAGCGACGTTCCCTACGCCTATTACCTGAAGGGGCTCAGTTACTACGAACAGATCTCGGACGTGAGCCGCGACCAGAAGATGACCGAGTATGCCCTGAAGACATTGAACCAACTGGTTTCCCGGTATCCCGAAAGCAAGTATGCGCGCGCCGCCAAGATCAAGATCGACCTGACCTATGACCACCTGGCCGGAAAAGAGATGGAGATCGGCCGCTATTATCTGCGCCAGGGCCATTACGGGGCGGCCATCAACCGGTTCAAGGCGGTCATCGAGAACTACCAGACCACGACCCACGTGCCCGAGGCGCTGCACCGCCTGACCGAGGCCTTTCGCGCCCTCGGCGTCGACGAGGAGGCGCGCAAGACGGCCGCCGTGCTGGGCCACAACTTCCCGGGCAGTGAGTGGTACATCGATTCCTACGATCTCATGGAGGGAAAGGCGCCCGGGGAGAGGGGGAAGCAAAAGGAATCGTGGTACAAGTTCTGGTAGCCGGACGGGTGGAATGCTGCGCACTCTGTCGATCCGCGACGTCGTCCTCATAGGCCGCCTGGACCTTACACTCCACCCCGGTTTGTGCGTGCTCACCGGCGAAACGGGGGCCGGAAAATCCATCCTGCTGGACGCCCTGGGACTGGCGCTGGGCGTGCGCGCCGACACCCGCCTGGTCCGCCCCGGCGCCAAGCAGGCCGTGGTCACGGCGGAGTTCGCCGTGGCCGCCGGCCATCCCGCCGGTGAACTCCTGGAAGAACACGGCATCGACGGCGCCGACGGGGTCCTGCTCCTGCGCCGGGTGCTTGGCGCCGACGGCCGCTCGCGGGCCTTCGTCAACGACCAGCCGGTGAGCGTGGCGCTGCTGCGGCGCTTCGCCGAAAGCCTGGCCGAAGTGCACGGGCAGTTCGAGAGCCAGCGCCTCCTCAACCCGGCCCACCACCGCGCCCTGCTGGATGCCTACGGGGACCTGGGATCCCTCGTGGCGCGCGTCGGCGAGGCCCGCCGGAACTGGCGCCGGGCCGGCCAGGCCCGGGCCGAGGCCGGGGCGGCGTGGGAGGCGGCGCGGGCGCAGGAGGACTTCCTGCGCCACGCCACCGGGGAACTGGCGGCCCTCGATCCCAAAGCCGATGAGGAGGCGGCGCTGGCCGGCCAGCGGGCGGTGATGATGCACGCGGAAAAACTTGTCGAGTCGATGAACCAGGCGACGGAGGCGCTCGGCGAAGGCCCCGGCGTCGAGGCCGCGCTCCGGCGCGCGCTCAGGCATCTGGAGCGGGTGGCGGAAAAGGCCGGCGGACGCCTGGACGCGGCCATCGCCGCCTTCGAGCGCGCCCAGGCGGAGGTCGCCGAGGGCACGGCCCTTGTCGAAAAGGCGGGCGCCGGGATCGACCTCGACGGGCGCGCCCTGGAGGCGGTGGAGGAACGGCTGTTCGCGCTCAGGGCCCTGGCCCGCAAGCACGGCACCGCCGTCGACGGCCTGTCGGCGGTGCAGGAAAAGCTGGCCGCCGAGCTGGCCGCGGTGGAGGACGGCGCGGCGGCCCTGGAAAGGCTGGAGCGCGAGGAAAAGGCGGCGCGCGCCGCGTTCTTGGAGGCGGCCGGGGCGTTGAGCGGCGCCCGCCGGCAGGCCGCGGCTGGGCTCGATCCCGCCGTCGCCGGGGAGCTCGGGCCCCTGAAGCTGGGCAAGGCCACGTTCTCGACGGAGCTGAGACCGCTGGACGAGGAAGACTGGGGCGAACAGGGGTGCGAAAGCGTCGTCTTCCAGGTGTCGACCAATCCCGGCATGCCGGCGGGACCGCTGAACCGCATCACTTCGGGCGGCGAACTGGCGCGGTTCATGCTGGCGCTCCGCGTCGTGCTGGCCGACGCCGATCCGATTCCCACCATCGTCTTCGACGAGGTCGATACCGGCGTCGGCGGCGCCGTGGCGGCGGCCGTGGGCGAGCGCCTGGCCAGGCTGGCGGACACCGTGCAGGTGCTGGTGGTCACCCATTCGCCCCAGGTGGCGGCGCGCGGCGCCCACCACTGGCGGGTCTCCAAATCGGCCGCCGGACGGGGCATGACGACCACCGTGGACGCCCTTTCCAAGCCGGCGCGCAAGGAAGAGATCGCGCGCATGCTGGCCGGCGCGCGGGTGACCGACGAGGCGCGGGCCGCGGCCGGCAGCCTGCTGGAGGGTGGGCGCTCGTGATGGCAAATCAACCGATAAAAAGGAGTTTACGAGAAACTCCACCTGATAAATTAACCCCACTAGAAGCCGTTGCTGAGTTAGCGTTATTAGCGGATGAAATTCCCCACCACAGAAATCTTTATTACGCTAAGCAAACTCCGGTAATTTCTGATGATGAGTTTGATAAATTAGTTAAACGAAACGAACAAATTGAAGCGCTATTCGAAGATTTAATTCGAGATGACAGTCCATCACAACTTGTCGGTCCCGAACCCCAGAGGGGATTCACAAAAGCGGACCACAAAGTTCCAATGCTATCGCTTGAAAATGCTTTCAGCATCGATGAAGTCGAAGATTTTCTAAAAAAGGTTCGAGGATTTCTAAACCTCGACAAGAATGAACTCCTTGAAATAGTTGCAGAACCAAAAATTGATGGTGTTTCAGCATCGTTGCGATATGAAAATGGTGAGTTTATTCAAGGTTTGACAAGAGGCGATGGTCGAGTTGGGGAAGACATAACTTCAAACTTAAAAACCATTGAAGACATACCTGAGACACTCCAAGGCCCAGATACATTACACGGTTCAGACGTCCCAATAACTATAGAGGTCCGTGGTGAAGTCTATATGCAAAAAAATAGGCTAAAAATACTAAATGACGATCGAGAATCATCTGGCGAACCAATATATGCCAACCCCCGAAATGCCGCTTCCGGCGCCCTCAGACAAAAAAAATCTGAAATAACTCGTGATCGAAAATTGAATTTCTTTGCCTATGCTTGGGGCGAAGTTGTCGGTCATGTGGCTAAAACCCATACAGAATATTTAAAAAGGTTGATAGGATGGGGATTCATAACTAATCCACACACTATTTTATGCCGAAATATCGACGACATTTTATCATTCTATAACGATATGGAACGGCGGCGTGCCAGTTTGGCTTATGACATCGACGGCATCGTCTACAAGGTCAACCGTATCGACTGGCAGGAACGGCTGGGACAGGTCAGCCGCCGCGCGCCGCGCTGGGCGATCGCCCACAAGTTCGCCGCCGAGCGCGCCGAGACGGTGCTGCGCAAGATCACGGTGCAGGTCGGGCGCACCGGCGCGCTGACCCCGGTCGCCAACCTGGAGCCGGTCGCCGTCGGCGGCGTCGTGGTCCGCCGCGCGACCCTGCACAACGAGGACGAGATCGAACGCAAGGACATCCGCGAGGGCGATACCGTCGTCATCCAGCGCGCCGGCGACGTAATCCCCCAAGTGGTCGAGGTGGTGAAGGAAAAGCGGCCCAAGGGGACGCGGAAATACAAACCCCGCAAAACCTGCCCCGAATGCGGCAGTTCAGCGGTGCGC
This sequence comes from Pseudomonadota bacterium, assembly GCA_022567015.1. Lineage (GTDB taxonomy): Bacteria > Pseudomonadota > Alphaproteobacteria > Rhodospirillales > 2-02-FULL-58-16 > JACZQZ01. The sequence continues at coordinate 5,083 of JADFHR010000051.1, read as the reverse complement.
GAGGAAGGCGGGGTGGTGCGGCGCTGCACCGGCGGGCTGGTCTGCCCGGCCCAGGCCACCGAACGGCTCAAGCACTTCGTTTCGCGCGATGCATTCGATATCGAGGGGCTCGGCGGCAGGCATGTGGCGGCGTTCTGGACCGAGGGCATCATCAAGACCCCGGGCGACATCTTCCGCCTGGCGGCGCGCGAGGAAGCGGGCGAGATCGCCCTCGCCGCGAGCGAGGGGTGGGGCGGGAAATCGGTCGAGAATTTGTTCCGCGCCATCGCCGAGCGTAGCACCATTCCGCTCGACCGGTTCATCTATGCCCTCGGCATCCGCCAAGTCGGACAGGCGACGGCGAAACTGCTGGCGCGGCAATACGGCACCTTTGAAACCTGGATCGAGGCGATGAAAACGGCGACGGAAGAGCGCGCAGGGAATTCCGAAGAAAAGAAGAAGCCGGAGTTGGTCGGCGCGGGCTTCGCCGAGCTATGCAACATCAACCAGATCGGCTTCAGTGTCGCCGACGAGATCGCCGCCTTCTTCGCCGAGCCCCACAACGTAGCGGTGCTCGGCGATCTGGCGGACGAACTCACCATCACCGAGGTCGCCCGGCCCGCCGCCTCGCCCATCTCCGGCAAGACCGTCGTGCTCACGGGGACGCTGGACTCCATGACCCGCGGCGAGGCCAAGGCGCGGGCCGAGGCCCTCGGCGCCAAGGTGGCGGGGTCGGTGTCGAAGAAGACCGACTACGTGGTGGTGGGGGCGGACGCCGGCTCCAAGGCTAAGAAGGCGGCGGAGCTTGGGGTCACCATGCTGAGCGAGCAGGAATGGCTTGAGTTGATTAGAGAAGACGGCGAAGGTGGCAAGTCCTCACGCCTTCTGGATGCAAGCAATGAATAACCGTCGCGACATTAGCCGCAGTGCGTCCATCGATATTGCCAGCCGGTACGATGCGGAGAATAACATTCGGGCATTTATTGGGACATTGAAAGTTTTAGGGCAAAAGGCAGTGTAAGGTGAAGCGGGTCTGAAATGATTACTAGTATTAAGATTCGAAACTTCAAGCTCTTTGAGGCGATCGAATTTGAGCTTGGCAATACCGTCGTTCTCATCGGCCCAAACAATTCGGGCAAAACCACCGCCTTGCAAGCGCTGGCCCTTTGGGATATTGGGCTCCGTCAATGGAACGCGAAAAGAAGTGGCAAAGCTTCCCCCGAGAAGCGTCCCGGCGTAACCATCAACAGAACGGACCTTATTTCGCTGCCGGTGCCCGCCGCCAATCTTCTATGGCGGGATTTGCATGTACGAAATGTGGAACGGAAAGACGGAATACAAAAAACCAAGAACATACGTATCGACATCACTGTCGACGGAATAACAGAAGGAAAACCTTGGTCATGCGGTCTTGAATTCGACTACGCGAACGACCAATCCTTTTATTGTCGACCCCTCCGGCTTGCGGAAGAAAGGCACCCCGAAAGGATGAAAATTCCTCCCGAGGCCGCCGCCGTCAAAGTGGCCTTTCTCCCGCCCATGTCGGGGCTGGCGGCAGTCGAGCCAAAATGGGAGCCGGGAAGGATCAACGTTCTGCTGGGTGAAGGTCAAACCGCCCAAGTGTTACGTAATCTATGTTACCAGATTTGTGAGACAGGTGATCAATGGGTAGATCTAAAGCAAGAAATCAAGAAACTGTTCGGAATCTCCTTACAGGAGCCGCGGTATGTAGAGGCTCGTGGCGAAATTACGATGAGCTACAAGGATATTAGCGGCATTTCCCTTGACATTTCATCGTCGGGTCGCGGCCTTCAGCAAACCCTCCTTCTTCTTGCTCATCTTTATGCCAATCCGGGAACAATTTTGCTCCTTGATGAACCCGACGCTCATTTGGAGGTCTTGAGGCAACGACAAATTTATCAAGTTCTTACTGACCTTGCAGCACGCCAGGGTTCGCAGATCATCGCCGCAAGCCATTCCGAGGTCGTCTTGAATCAGGCCGCCGGCCGGGACATTGTTATTGCGTTTGTCGGCAAGCCCCATCGCATTGACAACCGCGGCAGCCAGGTGTTGAAGTCCCTTAAGGAAATTGGGTTCGAGGACTACTACTTGGCCGAACAAACGGGTTGGGTCCTTTACCTTGAAGGTTCCACCGACTTGGCGATTCTCAAGGCGTTCGCCGAGACATTGGGACATGAGGCCGCTGAAATTCTTGAGCGACCGTTCGTTCACTATGTCGGTAACGATCCGGGACAGGTGAAGAGACATTTCTGGGGACTTAGAGAGGCCAAACCTGATTTGGTTGGGGTCGCGTTGTTCGATCGCTTAGACCGTCCTGTCGATGACCTCGGAGCGAATGGGCTCATGTGGAAAAAACGCGAAATTGAGAATTACTTGTGTATGGAGGATGTGCTGTTCGCTTACGCTCGTGGCAATGAGCAAGATGATCTGTTCGCGAAAGCTGAAGCGCAACGACGGCATAGTGCAATGCGTGATGCAATTGATGAAATTTCGCAAGCACTGAAAACGCTTCGCATGCCTGATCCTTGGTCTGAAAACATAAAGGCGAGCGATGACTTTCTTGATCGGGTTTTTGACAAGTTTTTCGAAATATTGGGGCTGCCGAATATGCTTCGAAAGACGGCCTATCACGCGCTCGCCCATCTTATTCCGAGAGACAGTATCAGCCCCGAGGTCACGGAGAAATTGAACGCCATTGTCGCGGTCGCGAAAAATGCAAAGCCAAGGCGGGATCAATGATGGCCTGTCAGACCATCTAAACAGCGACCAAAGAGGACTGGTACTCCCCTCTTGCCCCCTCACCCCAGCTTCTCCGGCAGTTCCTCGATGGCGGCGTCGATCATGGCGTCGGCCCGTTTGCCCGACATCTTTTCCGCCAGCAGGCGGCGGGTGGCGTCCAGCGCCACGTCGACGGCGACGCCGCGGACCTCGTCCAGGGCCTCGGCCTCGGCCCGGGCGATCCGCTCCATGGCCTGTTGTTGGCGCCGTTTCAGGGCCTTCTCCAGGTCCTCTGCCGCCCTTTTGCCCAGCCTGTCGGCTTCCTTGCGGGCGCGCTCGACGATCTCTTCGGCCTCGGCGGCCGCGTCGCGCTGCTTGCGCTCGTACGAAACCAGAAGTTCCTGGGCCTCCTCGTGCAGGCGCACGGCCTCGTCGATCTGGGTCTTGATGGTCTCGGCGCGGTCGTCCAGGGCGGCGCCGATGCGCCCGGCGACCGGCTTGAAGATGGCGGCGACGACGATGACGAAGGCCACCGCCACCCAGAACTCGGGCGCCTCGTAGAAGGCCTCGCCGGCCCCGGCGGCCGTTTCCGCCGCCCATGCCCGCATTATCCGCGCTCCTTCAGCGCCGCGTCGACGGCGCTTCGCACCGCGCCCGCGTCCACGGTTTCCCCGGCCAGCTTCTCCGCCGCCGAGTGCGCCACCTCGGCCGCCAGGTCCCGGATGCCGGCCACGGCCTTGTCCCTGGCCTCGGCGATGCCCGCTTCCGCCTCCTGGATGTCGGCGTGCAGGCGCGCCCCCAGTTCCGCCTGGCGCTCGGCCGCATCGCGCGCCGCGCCCTCGCGGACGTCGCCGAGGACGTCCCCGGCCCGGGCCCGGGCGTCGGCCATGGCGCCCTCGTAGGCCGCGGCCGCGGCCTCGGCGTCGCCCTTCAGGGATTCGGCCTTTTCCAGGTTTTGATCGATCTTGTGCCGGCGCTCCTCCAGCACGTGGCTGATCCTGGGCAGCGCCACCCTGGTCATGAGGACGTAGAGCACGCCAAAGGTGATGGCCAGCCAGATGACCTGGGGCGCGTACGTGCTCGTGTCCAGTTGCGGCAGGCCCGCCGCCGAAGCCGGCCCGGCGGCAAGGGCCATGGCGCCAGGCACCAATGCCAGCGCCGTCCTTACGGTCCCCATGACCATCGCGCGCTCCCCTGGGAATGTGCCGCCGGCGCGCCCGCGCCGCCCAAGTCCCGCCGCCTCAGGTGAACAGGATCAGGAACGAGATCAGCAGGGCGTACAGCGCCACCGCCTCGACCAGGGCAAAGCCCAGCATGGACAGGCCGAACACCTGGTCCCGGGCGGCGGGGTTGCGGGCGATGGAGCCGATGAGGGATGCGAAGATATTGCCGATCCCGGCGCCCACGCCGCCGAGGCCGATAACGGCCAAGCCGGCGCCAACCATTTTCGCGGCGTCTAATTCCATGGTCCTGTTTCCTCGGTTTCTTTCTAATGCAGATTTATCGCGTCGTTCAGGTAAAGGCAGGTCAGAATCGTAAACACATAGGCCTGCAAGACCGCCACCAGGAACTCGAACCCGGTGAGCGCCACGTCGACGGCCAGCGGCGCCCATCCGCCGAGGATGCCAAGGGGCACGACGAACCCGGCGAACACCTTGAGCATGGTGTGCCCCGCCATCATGTTGGCGAACAGCCGGATGGAAAGGCTGACCGGCCGGGACAGGTACGAGACGATCTCGATGGGAATCAGCAACGGGGCCATGGCCATGGGCACCCCTTTGGGCAGGAAGAGGGTGAAGAAACGCAGCCCGTGGCGGACGATCCCGATGACGGTGACGCCGAGGAAGACCGTAATCGCCATGGCGAAGGTGACGATGATGTGGCTGGTGAAGGTGAAGCTGTAGGGAACGAGGCCGATCAGGTTGGCGAACAGGATGAACATGAACAGCGAGAAGATGAAGGGAAAATACGGGCGCCCTTCCGTGCCCACGTTGTCGCGCACCATTCCGGCTATGAATTCGTAACTGAGCTCGGCCATGGATTGCCAGCGCCCCGGAACCAGGCGGTGGGCGCGCATGCCGAGCGTCAGGAAAAGGGTGATGGCGGTCACCGCGAGGACCATGAACAGGCCGGAATTGGTAAACGACGCGTCGACCCCGCCCAGTTGAATGGGAACCAGGGTGGTGATTTCGAACTGCGCTAACGGATTGGCCAAGGTCTGTCCCGCCGTCCTGTCTTATACCAAGGGGCGCTGATCATGACTCATAGAGATCGCGTAGGCGGCTCGTCGGGCAGGAGGAAAGTTGCAGGCGATGCGGTGCATCGTCAAAACTTTTCGACGCCCTCCGACGGGCCGCATACGCGA
>JADFHR010000241.1 GCA_022567015.1 Pseudomonadota bacterium | reverse complement strand
ATGGGGGCGTATACGATTCACCATCGCCCGGGCCCGCGGCCGGGTTCCGGACGCGCCCGCGAACCGACGGCGAAGGCACAGGATAGCCCTGGAACTCCGTCAGTTCCACCCGTCCCGCCGGCCGGCGGCGCCGCCCTCGAACAGGGCCTCGATCAAGGGGCAGTCGGGCATGGTCCCGCCCCGGCAGCGGGCGACCATGTCCGTCAGAACCCTTTCAAGGGCCGCCAAATCCTCCAGTTTTCCCCGTACCTCGTCCAGGTGCTTGCCGGCTATGTCCTCGACCTCGACGCAGCTCTCCCCCTCCCCATCGGCCAGCGAGAGCAGGGCGCGCACGGTATCCAGCGTGAATCCCAGCCGCCGCGCCCGGAGGATGAAGTTGAGGCGCTTCAGGGCGTCGTGATCATAGTGGCGGTGGCCGCCCGAGCTGCGCACGGGCGCGGGCAACAGGCCGACGCGCTCATAATAGCGGATGGTCTCGACCTTGCAGCCGGTGCGCTTGGACACCGTCCCGATGGTCATGTACTGGGGCGAATCGGCCATCGCCACGCTCCCTGAAAAAAAACCCTTGAACCTGTAGTAACTACAGGTCCCAGACTATCACCCGAACGTGAAAAAGGGGACAGGAAATCCATGAACGGAAACGCACAAAGGATACTCAGGCGAAAAGCCGCTTGCGGTGCACAAGAACGAACCGGCGCGCAAGTCGGGAAATCGGTGCGCCAAGGGCTTGTGGCCGCCGGCGGCATGCTCGGCGCCCTTGCGTCGGCATCCTGTTGTATCGCGCCATTGGTCCTTTTCGGCCTCGGGGCAGGCGGCGCGTGGATTGGGAACCTCACCGCCCTTGCGCCTTATCAGCCGGTTTTCCTGGTGCTCACCCTCGGGTTCCTCGGCGCCGGGTTCGTCATGGTCTACCGCAGGCCGGCAGCGGCAGCGGCCGCCGAAGGTTCCTACTGCGCCCGGCCCGTATCGGGCCGTGGCGTCAAGATTGCCCTGTGGAGCGCGACGGTTCTTACCGCCGCGGCCCTGGCGTTTCCGTACGTCGCACCCCTGATGCTTGGCACCTGAGAAAGAGGAAGGGCGACACCGGTGAAACCTGTTCTTGCCGCAGCGGCCTTTGCCGCCACCCTCTTGGCCGCCGGGACAACCCCGGCCGCAGAGCGGACCGTTACCCTGGCCGTGGAGGGCATGACCTGCGCGTCTTGCCCGTACATCGTGAAGCAGGTCCTGACCGGCGTGTCCGGCGTACGCGCGGTCGCGGTCTCGTTCCCGGAGAAAAAGGCGGTCGTCACGTACGATGACGGCAGAACGAATGTGGTGGCGCTGACGGCGGCCACCACCAACGTCGGTTTTCCGTCGCGATTGATGCAGTAGGGGTTTCGCCATGGGCAACAAGCGGATCACCGCGCTTATCCCTCCCAAACCTAGACCTAGAGGCATGCCATGAACGACCGGAAACTTCTTCGCACCGGTGTCATAGGTTCGGCGATCGCCGCCATATGCTGTTTTACGCCGGCGCTCGTCATCCTTTTCGCGGCCGTAGGGTTGTCGGCCATCGTAGGCGGGCTGGATTACGTCTTGTTTCCGGTCTTGTTCTCATCGATGGGGCTGGTCGCGTTCGCGCTTTATCTGCGCTCCGGCAGAAAGGGACCATCGCCCAAGGCGATTGGCGTCGTAGCCGTCGCCGCGCTTTCGGCGCTCCTGTTCTGGCTTGAGTTCCGGTACGCGTTGCGAATTTCAATCGTGGCCGCCGGCGCTGTCGCCGCCTACGGCTTTTATCTGCGCGCGGGGCGCCGCGGAGGGCTGATTGATAAAAAGGAAACGATCACATGAGCGACACCTGCTGCCCGCCGACAGAGGTAAACGGCCAATACGATCTGGCGGTGATCGGTGCCGGATCGGCGGGGTTCTCGGCCTCCATCCGGGCGGCGGAGCTGGGCGCGCGGGTCGCGTTCATCGGTCACGGCACCATCGGCGGTACCTGCGTCAACGTGGGCTGCGTTCCCTCCAAGAACCTCATCCGGGCGACCGAGACCCTGCACCAGGCGCGGGCCGCGTCGCGCTTCGCCGGTATCCGCGCCGGCGCCGACGTGGAAGACTGGGGCGCCCTGATCGCCCACAAGGACGAGTTGGTCGCGACCATGCGCCAGCAAAAGTACGCGGACCTTCTGCCGTCGTACAACACCATCGCGTACATGGAAGGCCGGGCGTGCCTGACCGGCGACGGCGTCGCCGTGAACGGGACCCTTCTGCACCCCGGCAGTATCGTCATAACCACGGGCGCGTCGGCCGCCGTGCCGCCGGTTTCCGGAATCGGGGACGTTCCCTATCTCACCAGCACGACGGCCCTTGAGCTTAAGCCGTTGCCCCGCTCGATGCTCGTGATCGGGGGCGGCTATATCGGCTGCGAGCTTGCCCAGATGTTCGCCCGCGCCGGCGTCGAGATCACGATCCTGTGCCGGAGCCGCCTGCTGCCCCAAGGCGAGCCGGAAATCAGCGAGGCCCTGACCGGGTATTTCCGGGACGAGGGCATCACGGTGCGCGACGGTATTTCCTACAAGGACATTCGCCGCACGGAGAGCGGCATCGCCCTTTCCATCGGCGTCAACGGGGGCCGCGAAACGGTGGAAGCGGAGAAGGTTCTCGTCACCACCGGCCGGCGGCCGAACACGGAAGGATTGGGCCTGGCGGAGGCCGGCGTCGATCTGACGGCGGCAGGCGGCATCAAGGTCGATGAGTGGATGCGCACGACCAATCCCGCCGTCTACGCCGCCGGCGACGTGACCGGTGAGGACATGTTCGTGTACATGGCCGCCTACGGCGCCAAGATCGCCGCCGAAAACGCCCTCAACGGCGACAGCCGCCGCTACGACCGGGCGGCCATGCCGTCCGTGGTGTTCACCGACCCCCAGGCGGCGAGCGTCGGCCTGACGGAATCCGAGGCCCGTGCACAGGGCCTGGACGTGCGGGCCTCGATGCTTCCCCTTGACTACGTTCCCCGCGCCCTTGCCGCCCGCGACACACGGGGTCTCATCAAGCTGGTGGCGGAGACCGAAACGGGCCGGCTGCTCGGGGCGCACATCCTGGCCCCGGAAGGCAGCGACTCCATCCAGACGGCCGCGCTGGCGATCAAGCAGGGCCTCACCTTTGCCGACCTGGCGGAGATGGTCTTCCCCTATCTCACCACCGTGGAGGGCCTGAAGCTGGCCGCCCAGGCTTTCGACAAGGACGTGAGCAAGCTGTCCTGCTGCGCCGGATAAAGGCGTGGGGGAAACGATGCCGGAGAAGGCAAAGGAAAAGAACCCGCTTAACACTGGGGTCTTCCGTGCCATCGCCGATTTTCTGCGCGATGGCGGCCTGTTCAAGCGAGTCGATTTTCAGTCTCAACGAGCACTACTCACCCTCTATCGGCTCATTGCCGAAGGCGAACCGGTGTCGGTGGAACGGCTGGCCGTGAGGCTCGGGCTGGATGATAATGCGGTGCGGAGCCTGCTCGGGCGTTTACCGCCGTCAACCTTTCAGTACGACGAGCCAGGCAGGATCATAGGCTTTGGTGGGCTTAGCCAATCACCCACACGCCACCGATTCACGGTCGGCGGCCGCGGCCTTTATACTTGGTGCGCCTTCGACGGCCTCTTCCTTCCCGAACTTCTGGATAGCCCCGGGCGCATTACGACGGCCTGTCCGGTTACACGGGTCGACATACGCCTCACCGTGACGCCGGAAGGGGTGGAGAAGACCGACCCCGACGGCGTGGTGATGTCCTTCGTCATGCCCGAGACGGCCGGGTACCGGGCCGACCTTCGCGGCACCTTCTGCCGGTATGTGAATTTCTTTGCCTCGGACCAGGCGGGTACCGCCTGGCTGACCGAGAACCCGGGCGCGGCGATACTGTCCCTCGCCGAGGCCTATGCGCTTGGCCGGATCCGCAACGAAACGGGTTTCAAGGACCTACTGGTCGCCTGATCGCCGCCAAGACGGCACCGCGGCAAAGGGAGGTCTTCCCGCTCAGGCCCCGCCCGGTTGTCCCGGTTCCTCGAGCGAGCGGAATTTGTACTAATACCAAGGGACGCTGATCATGACTCATAGAGATCGCGTAGGCGGCTCGTCGGGCAGGAGGAAAGTTGCAGGCGATGCGGCGCATCGTCAAAACTTTTCGACGCCCTCCGACGGGCCGCATAC
>JADFHR010000240.1 GCA_022567015.1 Pseudomonadota bacterium | reverse complement strand
GGCGCGGGAAGCGCTCCGGGGAGGGAGGAAACAGGCCATGCCCAAGGTATCCACCGCCGGGCGGAATCTTGCCCTGGAAGCCGTCCGCGTGACCGAGGCCGCGGCCCTCGCGGCGTCGCGCCTCATGGGGCGCGGGGACGACCAGGCGGCGGACCGGGCGGCGGTCGACGCCATGCATGACGCGCTCAAGATGCTCGCCATCACCGGCACCATCCGCATCGGCGAGGGCGGGGAGGACGACTCCCCGAAGCTGTACGTGGGCGAGACGGTGGGCACCGGCGACGGCCCCCGGGTGGACGTGGCCGCGATGCCTTTGGAGGGGTCGACCATCATCGCCAAGGGCGAACCCAACGCGCTGTCGGTCATCGCCATTGCCGAGGGCGGCGGTTTCCTCAATATTCCCGACATCTACATGGAAAAGATCGCCATCGGCGGCGGCCTGCCCGAGGACGTGTTCGATCTGGAAGAAGAGCCGGCGAAGAACCTTGGCGAACTGGCCCGCGCCAAGGGTGTCGACGTGGGCGATCTGGTGGTCTGTATCCTCGACCGGCCGCGGCACACGGAGCTGATCGCCAAGACGCGCGACGCCGGGGCGCGGATCATGCTGATCCGGGACGGCGACGTGGCCGGGGTCATCGCCACCACCCAGCCGGAAAGCGGCGTCGACATTTACATGGGCATCGGCGGCGCCCCCCAGGGGGTGTTGGCGGCGGCGGCGCTCAGTTGCGTCGGCGGCCAGATGCACGGGCGCCTGGTGCTGCGCAACGACGAGGAAAAGAAGCAGGCGGACAAATGCGGGATCACCGACTTCGACAAGAAGTACGGTGTTTCCGACATGGCCCAGGGCGATATCACCTTCGCCGCCACCGGCGTCACCAGCGGCGCCATGCTCGCCGGCGTGCGCCGCCACCGCGGCATCGCCGTCACCCAGTCCATGGTCATGCGCTCGAGGACAGGCACCCTCCGTTACATCGAAGCCCACCACCTGTTGGGCCGCCTGGGCGCCGCCGGCCTGAAAAACGCGTAATGGCGGGCACCGCGGCCGTTTCCCCTCCCGGCGGAATAGAGAGCGCGGACTGTTTCCTCGGCGTGGCACGGTCTTTGACCGGCCGGCGCTGGCTGGCCAGGCTCGCCGACGAGCGCGCCGCGATGGCGCTGGCCCAGCGTCTCCAGGTGCCCGAGATCGTCGGCCGGGTGCTGGCGGCGCGCGGCGTCGGCGTCGACGAGGCGGACGCCTTCTTCAACCCGGCGCTCAAAACCCTGCTGCCCGATCCCGCCGAGCTCAAGGGCATGGAGGAGGGGACCGGACGCCTCGCCGCCGCCATCGTGGCGGGCGAACGCATCGCGGTGTTCGGCGATTACGACGTGGACGGGGCCACGTCGGCGGCCCTGTTGGCCCGTTTTTTCGCCGCCGTCGGCGGCCGCTGCGAGACCTATATTCCGGACCGCCTGCGCGAAGGCTACGGGCCCAACGAGGCGGCGCTCCTGAAGCTCAGGGAAAACGGCGTTTCCGTGGTCGTGACCGTGGATTGCGGCACCAGCGCCCACGGTCCCCTGGAGGCCGCCGCCGCGGCCGGCCTGGACGTCATCGTCGTCGATCACCACGAGGCCGAGGCCCGGCTGCCCCGCGCCGTCGCCGTGATCAACCCCAACCGCGTGGACGAGACCAGCCCGCACCGCCAACTGGCGGCGGTGGGGGTGGCCTTCCTGCTGGTGGTCGGCCTCAACCGGGTCCTGCGCCAGGCCGGCTGGTATGGGGCGCGGCCCGAGCCCGACCTCATGCAGTGGCTGGACCTGGTGGCGTTGGGAACCATCTGCGACGTGGTGCCGCTGACCGGGGTCAACCGCGCCCTGGTCGCCCAGGGCCTCAAGGTGATGGCGCGGCGGAAAAACCCCGGCCTGAGGGCGCTGGCCGACGTGGCCGGGATGACCGAGGCGCCGGGAACCTACCACGCCGGGTACATCCTCGGTCCCCGGATCAACGCCGGCGGGCGGGTCGGGCAAGCGGACCTGGGCGTGCGCCTGCTGACCACCGGGGACGACGACGAGGCCGCCGCCATCGCGCGGCGCCTGGACGACCTCAACCGGGAGCGCCGGGAGATCGAGGCCGCCGTCTTCGAGCACGCCCTGGCCCGCGCCGAGGCGTGCGAAAAACAGACGCCGGGGGTGCCGTTGATCTTCGCCGCCGGCGAGGGCTGGCACCCCGGCGTCATCGGCATCGTCGCCAGCCGGCTCAAGGAGCGGTTCAACCGGCCCGCCTGCGTGGTGGCGCTGGACGGCGGCAAGGGCTCGGGCTCCGGACGCTCGGTGTCCGGCGTCGACCTGGGCGCCGCCGTCATCGCGGCGCGCCAGGCGGGACTCCTGGTCAAGGGCGGCGGCCACGCCATGGCCGCCGGTTTCACCGTGGAGAAAAGCCGCCTCGACGAGCTGATCGGTTTTCTCACCCAGCGGGTCGCCGATGCCGTCGGCGACCGGCCGCCGGTCCCCAGCCTCCGTCTCGACGGGGCGCTCACGGTGGCGGCGGCGTCCAGGGAGCTGGTCTCGACCCTGGCGCGGGTCGGACCCTTCGGCAGCGGCAACCCCGAGCCCAGGTTCGCCATCGCCGCCGCCCGGCTGGTGTATGCGGACGTGGTCGGGGGCAATCACCTGAAATGCACCCTCGCCGGGGCCGACGGCGGCCGCATCAAGGCCATCGCCTTCCGCGCCCTGGACTCGGATCTGGGACCGGCGCTGCTCAACCACGACGGCGCCCCCTTCCACGTCGCCGGCCGCCTGCGCGTGAACACCTGGCGCGGCCATTCGGCGGTGGAGTTCCACATCGACGACGCGGCGCCGGCCTGGTAGGCGCCGGCCCCGCCGCCTTATTTTTTCAGGATCTTCGGCACCCGGTTGGGACGCAGCCGGAAGACGTCGGGCATGCCCGAGCCCAAAAGCGGGCGCAGGTACATGAGGAACGCGTCGGTGACGTCGGTGCCCGAAGCGGCGATGAACTCGTCGGCCATCACCTTGGTCTTGCCGGCCACGGCGTCCAAGGGACTGAGCTTGTATTCCACCGAATAAAAGCCCGTGCGATGGATGGTGACGGAGCCGTCGTCCCTGCCCCATTGGGCGTACTGCACGGCCTTTTCGCCGACCTCGCGGGCCTCGCGCTGGTCGACGTCGGAGACGCAGCCCAGGAACGAGCGCTGCAGGTAGCCGAAGGTGTCGCCGCGCACCCGCTTGATGTCGGTGCGCCGCCTGACGGCGTCGGTGAGCAGGTCGGCGAGCAGGCCGGTGCCCGAGAGCTGCACGTTGCCGTGGGCGTCCTTCTCCACGTCGCCGGCCAGCTTGGCGGCGATGGGCTCGCCGGCGGCGTCGTGGATGCCCTCGGAGACGGCGACGACGCAGCGCCCGAAGCGTTGGTATGCCGAGTTCACGTCGGCGAGGAAGGTGTCCAGGTCGAACGGCCGCTCGGGCAGGTAGATCAGGTGCGGCCCGTCGTCGTCGTACTTGCGCCCGAGCGCCGCGGCGGCGGTCAGGAACCCCGCGTGGCGGCCCATCACCACGCCCACGTAGACCCCGGGCAGCGCCATGTTGTCCAGGTTGACCCCGGCGAAGGCGCTGGCGACGAAGCGCGCCGCCGACGGGAAGCCCGGCGTGTGGTCGTTGATCACCAGGTCGTTGTCGATGGTCTTGGGGATGTGGATGCAGCGCAGGGCGTATCCGGCCTTGCGCGCCTCCTCGCTGACGATGCGCAGCGTGTCGGAGGAATCGTTGCCGCCGATGTAGAAGAAGGTGGAGATCTCGTGGACCTTCAGGACCTTGAAGATCTCCCGGCAATAGGCGAGGTCGGGCCGGTCGCGGGTGGAGCCCAGCGCGGAGCACGGCGTCTTGGCGACCAGCTCCAGGTTATGGGTGGTCTCGCGGGTGAGGTCGAGGAAGTCCTCGTTGACGATGCCCTGGACCCCGTGAAAGGCGCCGTACACCTGCTCGACGCCGGCGAACTTGCGCGATTCGATCACCGTGCCGACCATGGATTCGTTGATCACCGCCGTCGGCCCGCCGCCCTGGGCGACCAGTACCTTTCCCCGCAACATGAAACGGTTTCCTCCGATGACCGAAAATGGATGGGTGCGCCGGACCGCGAGGCGGATTGTATTCAGGGCGCCCGGGCGTGGAAACACAAATTCGGGGCGGGGGGGCGGAG
>JADFHR010000050.1 GCA_022567015.1 Pseudomonadota bacterium | reverse complement strand
TTCTGGCCGAACCGCTCGCGCGCGTTCTGCGTCGCGCCGAGGACGACCCGCTGGAAGTCCGGATCGGCCGGCGAGAGCGGGTCGATGTATATGTGGATCTCCGGCCCGAGCGGTTGATCGACGCCGGGCGTGGACGAGCCGAGAGCGCCTTGAGGACTATGGCGAGCGCCGCCGCCGCGCCGAGGATGTCAGCGCCATGGTCGGGGAGCTCCAGGAGAAGCTCGATGCCGCGGGCATCGCCCCACCGCTGGTGTCGGGGGCGGGCACCGGCACCCATGACATCGACGCCCTGCACGGCCCCTTCACCGAGCTCCAGGTAGGGAGCTACATCTTCACCGACGTGCAATACAACGCCGTCGCCTTGCGCGAGGACACGCCCAGGCCCTTCGAGCCGGCGTTGTTCGTGCGCACCACGGTGGTCAGCACAAACGTCGGGGGCCAGGTGACCACCGACGGCGGGCTCAAGCGTTTCGCCTCCGACGGTCCGCTGCCGGAAATCGCCTCCGGCGCCCCCGACGGCGCCCGTTACGAGTTCAAGGGCGACGAGCACGGCCGGGTGGTCTTCGCGAAGGACAGCGACAGCCTGCCCCTGGGCGCCGCCGTCGAGTGCCTGACCCCCCACTGCGACCCCACGGTCAACCTCTACGACCATTATCACGTGGTGCGCGGCGATACCCTGGTCGACATCTGGCCGGTGGACGGGCGCGGCGTGATTTGAGGGCGGGAATGACGTAACCCATCGCTAGGCGTTTTTTGTTTGCGCCCGTGCCAAGCCCCTGGCCGACGTCCGCGATCCCTATCCCTATCCCTAGACGAAGGCGAGGAGACGTGCCGGGGTGCTCACCAGGATGGCATCGATCTCATCCTCTTCGAAGTCGCGGCGGCGCATCATGGGAACCACGTTCCGGAAGACATGGCCGTAGCCGTGGCCGCCGAACTCGACCTGCCGGGTGCGCTGGCAGATGTCGTGGGAGACGACGATGCGATCCCCGTGGCCGGCGTCGATAAGCGCTCGGATGGTGGTGATCCGGGCACCGTCGCCCGAGGCATCCACATCGCGGGCCTGGGCGAAGTAGGATGTCTCGACACCGAAAAGGTCGAACTCCAGGACGCAGCCCGTGTCGGCCAGGCGCAGGAAGTCGTCGATCTCGAACAGGCGGCGCTCCACGTGGTCCATGATGGTGCGCGACAGGTCGGCCCCGGCCCGGCGCAGGAAGTCCAGGATCTCGAAAGGGGCGTCGGGATGGCGGCCGGGATGGACGGTCAGGGCGGCACCGCTCTCCTTTTGCGCCGTCGCCGCCGCCGCCATGGACCGGCGTTCGGCCTCGGTCCACGGCCAGGAACAGCCGATCTCGCCGATGATGCCGGCCGGAACCCCGTCCTCGGCGGTGTCCGGCGATAGCTCGGACAGGATCTCGGCCGTCAGGTCGTCCACGTCCCGGTCCAGGTCCCCGGCCGTCATGAACTCCTCGAGATAGCGGCCAGCGCCGCGCACGATGTGGACGTCGGCGCGCTCGGAGACCTCCCTCAAGCCCGAGGGATCGAGGATCATGGGCCTGGTGCTGACATCGACCACCGAGCGGCGGCCGGTGGCGTGAAGTCGCAGACCACATGCTCGTGCATCAGGGTGGGGCCCAGCTCCGCGGGATCGACGGGACCGCGGACGGTCCGCACCTTGCCGGCGAGATCGTTTCCGGCGCCCATTTTTCTATGCCACCTCGACTGGTTCGCCGTCCCCTTCGGCCGACTTGGTCACCGCCTCGAAGACGGCGATGCCGTGCACCGCCTCCTCCAGGGTGACGGGATAGGGATCGCCCCCCGCCGCGGCCTCGGCGAAGGCTTCCAGTTCGGCCCGTTCGATATCGATCGGGGGATGGACGCGGGTCTCCACCGCGCCCTCGATCCTTTTCACGTCGATGGTCTCCCAGTCCCGCATGAAGGCCCAGCCCTCGGACCCCATAACGTGCAGCTTCCATATTCGGGGCGTCGCCATGAGCACGGCCAGGGTGCCGGTAACGCCGCTCTCGAAGCGCAGGAACACGGAGGTGGTATCGTCGACCGGGGTTTCCAGCACCCGGCGGTGGCTCCGGGCCTGCACCTCGGCGATGGGACCCAGGAGATGAATCAGGGCGTCGATCATGTGGATGCCCATGGCGACCATGCCGCCGGCCGGGTTCTCGGCCCGATCGCTGCGCCAGATGCCGGCGGGGTATCCCAGGGCCTGGTTGCCCGAGAAGTTCGCCTCCACGTGCATGATCCGGCCTAGTTCGCCGCTTCCGACCAGGTCCTCGAAGGCCCGGAAGGACGGCATGAAACGGCGGTTGTGGCCCACCGCCAGCACGAGCTTCGCGGCCCGGCAGGAAGCGGCCGCCCGCTCGGCACTCGCCTTGTCCATGGTGAAGGGCTTCTCGACGAAGACGTGCTTGCCGGCGGCCACGGCGGCCTCGATCTCGGCCGGATGACTGCGTGGCGGCGTCGCCAGCACCACCGCCTGGACGTCCGCGTCCCCGAGGATCGAGCCGTAGTCGTCGCTCAGGGACAGACCCTGCCGCTTGGCGTAGTCCACCGCCTTGGCCGGCGTCCGGGTCACGGCGCGGGTGAAGCGGATGCGATCGCTCTTCGGCCGCCCGTCCTCGAGGACCGAGTCGACCAGTTGCCGGCCCCATACGCCCAAGCCGACGATCGCAGCGTTCAACATGGCTGTTCCGCACCCGGTTCCAAATTCGGTCTCCTATTCGGGCTTGCCTGCTTCCATCAGGCCGCCGGCCGCCAGGACGTGCCAGAAAGTGGTGTCGGCGTGATGGACGATGGTCGCCTCGAGGCTGCGCCGGATCAGCTCGCCCTCGCCGGAGTGCCCGCCGGCGATATGGGCCACCCCCTCGGGCAGGCCGACGGTCAGGCACAGATGCACCCCCATGGGCGGGTGGCGGACCGAGGGCCAGCCGACGGTTCCGGGGGAGGCCCGCCAGCGTTCCTGGTTCTTGGGATCGAACTCCCAGGGCTTGCCCACGTCGTGGCAGAGGGCGCCGGCGACGAGGATGTCCCGGTCCACCTTCAGGTCGGGGAACATGCCGGTCAGCGTGTCGCAAATGACCATGGCCAGGCGGGTGACGCCCCGCATGTGATCGGCCTGGCTGCCCTTCTTGAGGGCCGGGGTACCGGGATTTCCCGAGGCCGGGATGTCGGCGATGGATGCGAAACTCGTCGGCGCGAGGGCCGTGGCCCAGACCTCGACCACCTTGTCGCGCAGAACCGGATCGCCGATTTCCGCGATCTCGGGAAGTTCGGTTCGTACCGTCTCTCGTAGTTCGTCGGTCACTTCCATGACGGTTCCCTTCCCGTTTTTCGGGACAAGGAATCACGATATTTCGATCCCGACGGGGGATCAAGGCGGCAGGCAGGGGTTTCGTCCTTTATGCCGCCGCCGCCGCTGGTCTATGATGGCCGCATGGGAAAGCGCGTCCTCCTGGGAATGCTGACACCGTCGTCGAATACCGTGCTGGAGCCGATGACCGGCGCCATGATCGCCGGCCTGGCCGAGGTCTCGGCCCATTTCGGCCGCTTCCGGGTCATCGAGATATCCCTCGGCAAGCAGGCCCACCAACAGTTCGACGACGGCCCGATCCTGGAAGCCGCGCGGCTCCTGGCCGACGCCCGGGTGGACGTGATCGCCTGGAACGGCACCTCGGCCAGTTGGCTGGGCTTCGATACCGACGAGCGGCTGTGCCGGCGCATCGGCGAGGAGACGGGGCGTCCCGCGACCACATCGGTCCTCGCCCTCAACGAGGTCTTCCGCGTCACCGGGGTCGAACGGTTCGGCCTGGTGACGCCCTACGTCGATGCCATCCAGGACGCCATCCTGGACAACTACCGCGCCGCCGGCTTCCGCTGCGTGGCCGAGCGGCACCGGGGCGAGAGCGTCAACTTCGCTTTTTCCGAGGTCAGCGAATCGGCCATCCGGACCATGCTCGGGGAGGTGGCGGCGGCGGAACCCCAGGCGGTGACCACCCTTTGCACCAACCTCCGGGGGGCACCCCTGGCCGAGGGATTCGAGAGGGAGACCGGAATTCCGCTTTACGATTCGGTCTCGGTCGTGGTCTGGAAATCCCTCAAGCTGGCGGGCGTGGACCCCGGTCGCGTCAAGGGCTGGGGCCGGCTTTTCGCCGATATGGCCTGAACCGGCGGGCGTAGGGGAGACAAGGACCCATGGCCGATTTCGACCTCGTGATCCGCAACGGCAGGGTGGCCACGGCGGCGGACGTCGTCACCTGCGACATCGGTGTCGCCGGGGGACGGATCGTCGCCCTGGCGGAAAACCTGGGAGCCGGCGAGAGAGACATCGACGCCGCCGGCAAGCTTGTCCTGCCGGGGGGCGTGGACGGCCATTGCCACCTCGACCAGCTCATGTCCGACGGCTCCCGAATGGCCGACGACTTCCGCTCCGGTACCATCTCCGCCGCCTGCGGCGGGACCACCACGGTCATCCCCTTCGCCTGCCAGATAAAGGGCCACTCGCTCCGCGAGGCGGTCGACGACTACCACCGCCGGGCCGAGGGCAAGGCCCTTATCGATTACGCCTTCCACCTCATCATCAGCGATCCCACGGAGCAGGTGATAGGCCAGGAATTGCCGGCCCTCATCCACGACGGCTACACGTCCTTCAAGATCTACATGACCTACGACGACCTGAAGCTGAACGACCGGGAAATACTGGAGGTCTTCGCTCTGGCCCGGCGCGAGGGCGCCCTGACCATGGTCCACGCCGAAAACGCCGACTGTATCGGCTGGCTGACCGAACGGCTGGAGGCCGCCGGCCGGACGGCGCCCCGCTACCACGCCACCTCGCGACCGCCGGTGGTCGAGCGGGAGGCCACCCACCGGGCCATCGCCCTGGCCGAACTGGTCGACGTGCCGATCCTCATCGTCCACGTGTCGGGCGAGGAGGCGGCGGCGCAGATCCAGGCGGCCCGGGACCGGGGCCTTCCCATCCACGGCGAGACCTGTCCCCACTACCTGTTCCTCACCGCCGAGGACCTGGATCTCGATGGCTTCGAGGGGGCCAAGCATATCTGCAGCCCGCCGCCCCGCGACGCCCGAAACCAGGAGGCCGTGTGGCGGGGATTGGAGAACGGCGTCTTCGATATCGTGTCCTCGGACCACGCGCCTTTCCGTTACCACGACGACAAGGGCAAGATGATTCGCGGCAAGGGCGCCCCCTTCGCCCAGGTGCCCAACGGCATCCCCGGGATCGAGACGCGCCTGCCGCTGCTGTTCTCGGAGGGCGTGGGCAAGGGGCGTATCTCCTTGAACCGGTTCGTCGCCCTGACCGCGACCAATCCGGCGCGTCTGTTCGGTCTCTATCCCAGGAAGGGCACCATCGCCATCGGGTCCGACGCCGACCTGGCGATCTGGGACCCCGAGCGCCAAGTCACCATCACCAACGACATCCTCCACCACAACGTCGATTACACACCCTACGAGGGAATGAAGGTTCAGGGCTGGCCGGAAACCGTGCTCTGCCGGGGCACCGTCGTGGTCGAACAAGGAACCGTCGTCGGAGCGGAAGGCGGGGGTCGTTTCCTGCCCTGCGAGTTGCCGCTGTCGGCCCGTCCGGAGGATTCCCTGGCGATATCCTGAATTTCCCACCGGCGGCGGCCCGAATTTGTGAAAATACGGTGCCGATATGATATTTGCGGCCCGGCGTTCGCCGTTCTCGCCTAAGCCACAAGGACCGAACCTTCTAGGACCATAACCGAATCCGTCAGGAGACCTGGGCATGACCGATATTCGGGATCCCATCGAGTTTGAACTGTTCAAGAACGCCATCTTCTCGATCGCCGACGAGATGGCGCTGACCATCACCAGGACCACCTATTCCGGGGTGCTCAAGGACAACATGGATTTCTCCACCGCCTTCGCCGACGCCGAGGGCAAGCTGGTGGCCCAGGGCCTGACCCTGCCCGGGCACCTGGGATCCATCCCCACCGCCCTGGAGGCGGTCAGGCGCCGCTTCCAGGACGACATGGAGGACGGCGACGTCTTCATCATGAACGATCCCTTCGACGGCGGCATGCACCTGCCCGATATCTTCATCTTCAAGCCGATTTTCGTGGACGGCAAGATCATGGCCTTCTGCGCCACCATCTGCCACCACACCGACGTTGGCGGCCGGGTGGCCGGATCGAACGCCTCCGATTCGACCGAGATCTATGCCGAGGGCCTGCGCATTCCACCCCTCAAGCTCTATGAGGCGGGCAAGCCCAACCAGACCATCCATGCCCTGATCGAGAAGAACGTACGGCTCCCGGTGCGGGTCTTCGGCGACCTGAGGGCGCAGCTCGCGGCCTGCCACATCGCCGAGCGGCAGTTCCGCGAACTGGTCACCCGCTACGGCGCGGAAACGGTCGTCCAATTCATGGAGGAGGTGATCGACTACGCCGAACGGCTGACCCGGGCCGCGATCGCCGAACTGCCGGACGGCGAATTCAGTTTCGAGGACTGGATCGACGACGACGGCATCGAATTCGGAAAGCCGATCCGCCTGTTCGTCACGATCAAGAAGAAGGGCGACAGCATCCACGCCGATTGGACCGGGACCTCGCCCCAGGTCAAGGGGGCGATCAACGCGACCCTGTCGTTTACCAAGGCGGCCACCTACACCGCCATCAAGTCGGTGCTGCCCAACGACATCCCCTCGAACGAGGGCGTGTTCCGGGCGATCCAGGTGGAGGCGCCCGTGGGCACCATCGCCAACTGCGTGCTGCCCGCCGCCTGCGCGGCCCGTGGTCTGACCGGCTTCCGCATGCTCGACTGCGCCTTCGGAGCGATCGCCATGTGGTTGCCCGACAAGGTGTGTGCGGCTTCCGACGGCGGCAACACGGGTATCACCATCGCCGGCTACTATGCCGACCGCACGCCCTTCATCTACGTCGATTTCACCACCGGCGCCTGGGGCGGCCGGCCCTGGGCGGACGGGCTGGCGGGCAATACCAACCTGCTCATCAACATGGCCTCGCAACCGGTGGAGGTGACCGAGGCCGAACACCCGATCCAGATCCTGGCCTACGAGTTCCTCCCCGACAGGGCGGGGGCCGGCAAGTTCCGGGGCGGGACCCCCTTCCGCCGGGACTACAAGTTCCTGGAGACGGAGGGCATCTTGCAGGTGCGTTCCGACAGGCGGGACCACCGTCCCTACGGCCTCTATGGCGGCAATCCAGGCAAGCCGTCCTGGAATTACCTCAATCCGGACACCGAGAACCGCCTGTTGACCGCCAAGCTGACCATGGACATAAAGGCGGGCGACGTCCTCCGACACGAAATGGCGGGGGCCGGAGGCTGGGGCGATCCCCTGGAACGGGACACCTGGCGGGTCCTCAAGGACGTTCTGAACGAATTTGTCGGCGCCGAAGCGGCGCGCCGCGACTACGGCGTGGTCATCGACACCGCGGCCATGACCGTGGACGAGAAGGCAACCCAAACCCTGCGGGCCGAGTTGCGCGCCAAGCGCGGTTGGAAGGAAGTCCCCAAGGTTTCCTGGGAGGAATGGCGCGGCACCGAAGAAGCCGCCGAATAATGGCCGACAGGCCAAGGACAAGGAAGAATCCATCATGACCGGTTTTCGGGTAGGCGTGGACATCGGGGGGACCTTTACGGACATCGTCTTCCTGGGCGCCGACGGGAAGATCCATACCAAGAAGATCTCATCCAGCGTCGAGGACTACGCCCAGGCCATCGCCGACGGCCTCGACCAGGTGTTCGGGGAGACCGGGCTCCAGGCATCCGCGGTCGAGGAACTGCGCCACGGGACCACGGTGGCCTCCAACGCCATCCTCGAGGGCAAGGGGGCGTTGACCGGCCTCATCACCACCAAGGGATTCCGCGACATCCTGGAAATCCGCAACCTGCGGATGCCGCGGCTCTACGATCTCGCCTGGGAGAAGCCGGTGCCCCTGGTCGAGCGACACCTGCGGGTCGTCGTCGACGAGCGGGTCAACGCCCAAGGCGGCATCGACAAGCCCCTCGACCCCAAGGACGCCGAGCGGGCGGTGGACGAATTGCTGGCCCGGAAGGTGGAGGCGATCGCGGTCTGCCTGATCCATTCCTACGCCAATCCCGAACACGAACTGATGATCAAGGAGATCATCGGCAAGAAGGCTCCCGGGCTGCCCTTCTGCATCAGCTTCGAGGTGCTGCCCGAAATCAAGGAGTACGAGCGCACGTCCACCACCACCATCAACGCCTACATCATGCCCATCGTCGCCAGCTACCTGGCCTCGTTGCGCAAGAAACTGGACGACGCGGGAGTGACCGTGCCCTTGCTGCTCATGCAGTCGAACGGGGGCCTGACCACGGCCGATGAAGCGGCCCGGCTGCCCATGAACATCATCGAATCGGGACCCGCCGCCGGGGTCATCGGCGCCCAGGCCCTGGCCCGGGCGGGCGGCCTTCCCAACATCGTCACCTTCGACATGGGGGGCACCACCGCCAAGGCGTCCCTGGTCGAGAACGGCGAGGTGACGCGCTCCATCGAATACCAGGTCGGCGGCGGCATCATGATGGGATCGCGCCTGCTCACCGGCGCCGGCTACATGCTCAAGGTTCCCGCCATCGATCTGGCCGAGGTCGGGGCCGGCGGCGGCTCCATCGTCTGGATCGACGCCGGCGGTTCCTTGCAGATCGGCCCCCAGAGCGCCGGCGCCGATCCGGGACCGGTGTGTTACGACACCGGAGGGACGAAGCCGACGGTGACCGACGCCAACGTGCTTCTCGGCTACATAAATCCCCACTACCTGGTGGGCGGCGAACTCAAACTCGACGCCTCGAAGGCGCGGGCCGTGTTCGAGGACAGGATCGCCAAGCCTCTCGGCCTGTCGGTCGAGCATGCGGCGTACGGCGCCCACCAGATCGCCGCCTCCAACATGATCCGGGCGATCAAGTCCGTGTCCACCGAACGGGGCCGCGACCCGAGGGAGTACGCGCTATTCGCCTTCGGCGGCTCGGGTCCCATCTTCAGTGCCGGCATGGCCCGCGAACTGCGCATGAAGCGGATCATGGTTCCGCCGTCGCCCGGTTTGTTTTCCTCCTTCGGTCTGCTCTACGCCGACGTCGAGCACCACTATTCGCGGACCTTCCGGCACCTCCTGCGCAAGATAGACCTTGGGGAGCTGAACCGGATCTGGGACCAGATGGTGGACGGCGCGCTGGATCAGCTGGCCGTCGACGGGTTCAGCGAGGGCAAGCGCCAAGTGCGCCGCACCGCCAGCATGCACTACCAGGGCCAGACCTTCGAGCTCACGGTGCCGGTGCCCGACGGTCCGATCGACGAAAAGGCGGTCGCGGTCCTGGAGGAGTCCTTCAGCCGCGAGCACGAGCGCACCTACGGTCACCGGGCAGGGGCCGACGAGCCCCTGGAGCTGGTCAACATGCAGGTGGTCGGCTACGGGGTTTCGGAGCGTTCGCGGGTGCCCGACCGGATCTTGGCCACCAAGGCCGGGGAGGCCGCCCCGCTGCCGCCCCGCCAGGTTTACTTCGGCCCCGAGGCCGGTTGGCAGGAGACGCCGATCCTCCGGCGAAGCGACTTGGAAACCCCGCGTCAGGGGCCCTGCATCGTCGAGGAATACGATGCCACAGTGGTCATCCCGCCCGATTCGAAGGCGGAGCTGGACACCTACGGCAACATCCTCATCGACCTTTTGTAGGCCTGCCTACAGCTCGCCCTCCCGCTTGAGCATGACGAGCGCCTCCCGGAAGGCGGCGACGGTCGTTTCCAGGTCGTCATCGCCGTGGACGGCGGTGGTGGTGCCGCCCGGCCAGCCGGTGATATCGACCCCGCCCAGCAGCATGGCCAGGCGCAGCTTGGAGACCACCCCTGGGCGGTTGGCCCGCAGGTCCTCGTACGGCTGGTCGAAGGGATCGAAGGCGAAGGGATCGATCTCCCGGCCGCGCGGGTTGGTGAAGAGGTGGAAGGCGGAAAAGGTCCCGTAGGCGGCCCAGGGCACGCCCTCGGCCTCGAGGACCTCGTTCAACCGCCGCCTCAGGGTTTCGGCGAAGGCATTGGCGCGCGCGCAGGCGTCGCCTTCGGCGATGATCTCCAGGGCCGCGATCCCGGCGGCGGCGGTTACGGGATTGGCGTTGTAGGTGCCCTGATGGGGGACCTTCTCGCGCCCTCGGGCCGTGGAAATCTCGAAATCGAGCAGGTCGAGGATGTCCTTGCGTCCGACCAGGGCGCCGCCGGGCAGCCCCCCGGAAACGATCTTGGCCAGGGCCGTCAGGTCCGGGGTGACGCCGAAATGGGCCTGGGCGCCGCCCGGGGCGACCCGGAAGCCGGTCACCACTTCGTCGAAGATCAGCACCACCCCGTGCTCGGCGGTCAGTTCCCTCAGTGTGGCAAGGAATTCCGGGCGCAGGGGCACCAGGCCGAAGGTGGCGCCCGTGGGTTCCAGGATGGCGGCGGCGATGTCGTCGTTCGCCTCCAGGACGTCCCGAACCGCATCGATGTCCCAGGGGTCCATGGGTACCGCCATCGCGGCCACCTCGGGCAGCACGCCGGGTGTTGGCGAGCCGTCGAAGTGGGAGCTGTAGCCCGAAACCACGTGGTCGTGCCAGCCGTGGAAATGGGTGTTGAAGCGCAGGAACTTGCGCCTGCCCGTATGGGCCCGGGCCAGACGCAGGGCCAGATGGGTCGCCTCGGTGCCCGAGGAGGTGAAACGCACCCGCTCGGCCCCCGGGATCAACCGCTGCACCAGTTGCCCCCAGCGCAGTTCGCGCTCGTGGCTGGAACCGAAGTGGGTGCCGTCGGCCAGGGCCTTTTGGATCGCCGCCAGGACCCGGGGATGGCTGTGTCCCAGGATCAGCGCCCCGTGGCCGCCGAAATAGTCGACGTATTCGTTGCCGTCCACGTCCCATTTTCGGGAACCGTCGGCTCGGGCGACGTAGATGCCATAGGGCGACAGGTGGCGCGCATCGTGGGTGATGCCGCTGGGGAACACCTCCCGGGCCTCGGCGAACAGCTTCTCCGAAAGCGGCGTCCGGTCGCGGAATGCGGCGATGATCGGGGAGTTCGTGGGATTGTGATCTGGCATTTTTTTCTCACTCCCTCGGAGCGGTCGGGGCGGGCTTTCTAGAAGACCCGGTATTTCTCGAACAGTTCCCGGATGTCGCCGCCGGATTGCAGGGATTGGCGGACGATATCCTCGCGATCGCGCGTGGTTTCGGCTTCCTCGATGACCTCATCGATAATCGCCGCCGGGACGATCAGGATCCCGTCGATGTCGCCGAGGACGAAATCCCCCGGCGTCACGGCGACGCCGCCGATGCGGATGGGCACGTCGAAGTCCGTGACGTCGTAACGGTAGACGGCGGTCAGCGGCGAGTGGTAGCGGCGGAAAACCGGAAAATCGATGTCCAGTATCTGGGGCGTATCGCGCACGCCCCCCGCGATGACAGCGCCGGTGGCGCCCTTGCCCCGCGCCGTGTTGCTCATCAACTCGCCCCAGTGGGCGGCGACGGTTTCGTCGCCCGGATCGATGACGATGACGCTGCCGGGGACGATGGCGTCCAACATGTCCATCTGCCGGTAGCGGGGATCCTTGCCGTCGTCGTATTGGCGGGCGCGGCCCCGCACCGTGTAGACGGGACCCGCCACCTTCATCTCCGGCGTCAGGGGACGAATGTCGAAGGGCAGGCACTGGTCGCGGTACTGGGGTCCCATCTGGTCCATGATGTCGGCCACCGCGCCGGTATAGAGCTCGCCCAGGCGCTGGCTCCGTTCGCCATTGTTCTTGGGTTTCATCTTCGAGTCCTTCCTACCGGGCGGCCCTACCAGGCGGCCCTACCAGGCGGCGTAGCCGCCATCGATCAAGAGGTCGGCGCCGGTCATGAAGGCGGAGTCGTCGCTGGCCAGGAAGACGGCGCCGGGGGCCATTTCCTCGGGCCGTGCCAGGCGTCCCATGGGGTGCTTGCTCCCCCACACCCTTTCGGCCGTCTCCAGGTCTCCGAAACGGGCCACCATGCGGTCGGTGGCGGTCCCCCCGGGCGACAGGGTATTGGCCCGGATGTTGTCCCCGGCATGATCGAGAGCGATGCCCTTGGCCAATTGGACGAGCGCCCCCTTGGTGGCGCAGTAGGCGGCTTGGCCGGCGTTGGCCACCCGCGCCATCTGCGAGGCGACGAGAATGATGCTGCCGCCGCCGGCGGCGCGGAGATGGGGAATGGCGTGCTTGCAGATCAAAAAGGCGCCGGTGAGGTTGACCGCGATGGTCCGGTGCCAGTGCTCCTCCTCCATGTCGGCCAGGGTCGTGATGGGAACGAAGGTGGCGGCGTTGGAAACCACGACATGGAGGGCACCGAACTCGGAGACCGCCATCTCGACGGCGGCCTTGGCCGAGGCGCTGTCGCTCACGTCGCACTGGCAGGCGACCGCGCGGCCACCATCGTCGACGATCCCGCGGGTGACCAAGTCGGCGTCATCGGGGGCGATGTCGGCACACAGCACGGCCGCGCCCTCGGCGGCGAAGGCCCGGGAGACGGCGCGGCCGATTCCGTTTCCGGCACCGGTCACGACGGCGATCCTGCCGGCGAGTCTGGCTTGGGTCATAAGGGCCCCTTTCCCAGGATTCTGGCGGGTTTCACCATGTCTTCCCGGGCCCCGCCCAGGCTGGGGATCACCCTAGCGCGATTTCCCGGCGATGACCAATGCCGCGCCGACGGGGACGCCAACCGCCCCGCGAGGACGCCGCATTGCAGAACCGAACAACACCGTCTACAATTGTTGGCGGACAAAGCCGCGAAGCAGGGAGAAGCGGAACAAAAACAAAATGGCGGCCGCGTTCGTCAAATGGAAGACGGCGTCAAGGAAGTGAATTATCAGAGCCTTTCGAGGTTGTCTTCTTTGGGTCAAAAAGGGAGGATGACATGAGAAAAGTATTTCCAAGAATAAAAAAATTACTCCAAAGTATACTCGGTGTCACCGTCGCCGGGGTCATGATGTCCACGGCTGCCTGGGCGGCGGACCTGCCCGAGACCTACGTCGTCGGTGTCGGCCTTAATGGCAACACGGTGGCGTCCTACAAGGACGAAGTGCCGTTCTGGTCCAAGACCATTCCCGAGGCTTCCGGAGGCAAGGTGACGGCCGCGTTCTCGCCCCAGGACCGCATGGGCGTGAAGGGCTTCCAGGTGATGCGCATGGTCAAGCTGGGGGTGGTCGACTTCGGGGCCGGCGACGTCAGCAAGATGGCCCAGGACAGCCCGGTCTTCGAGGGCTGCGACCTGGCCGGTCTGGCGCTCGACATCAAGACCGCCCGGGCGGTCTGCGAAGCCTGGCTGCCGACCATGTCGCGGGTGGCGGAGGAACTGTTCAACACCAAGATTCTGGCGGTTGGAACCAACCCGCCGCAGGTGGTCTGGTGCCGGGTGCCGATTTCGGGCCTTGAGGACCTCAAGGGCAAGAAGGTCCGCGTCTTCAACAAGACCATGAGCGACTTCATCGAGGCGGTCGGTGGCACCACCATCAGCATGGCCTTTGCCGACGTGGTTCCCGCCCTGCAGCGCGGCGTGGTGGATTGCGCGGTCACCGGTACCATGAGCGGCTTCACCGCCGGCTGGCCGGAAGTCTCGACCCATCAGTTCCAGATCTACATGGGCTGGAGCATCAACTACCAGTCGGTGAACCTGGACCGGTGGAACGGTTTCAGCCCCCATCTGCAGCAGTTCTTCCTCGAGCAGTTCGACAAGCTCGAGGACAAGATGTGGCAGACCGGAAAGGAAGCCCTCGAAAATGCCGATTTCTGCAATTTCGGCACCGGGACCTGCCCGGAGGGCACGCCGGCCAAGTTGATCAAGGTCGAGGTCAGCGCCGCCGACCAGGCCCTGCATAAGAAACTGATGAATGAGGTGGTGCTTGTCGAATGGGGCAAGCGCGCCGGCTTGGATTACGCCAAGGAGTGGAACGCCACCATCGGCAAGGTGGTCGGCCTGACCATTCCGCTCGATAAGCTCTAAGTAGTCCGGAGCTGGGGCGGGTGCCGGCGGCGCCCGCCCAGTTCTCCTCGCATGTTGGACACTCTGGATCGCCTGGTAGAAAGGGTGCACACCCTGGCACGCTACGGCGTCTGGTTTGGCGGCGGGCTGATCCTCCTGGCCGCTTTCGTGGTCAGCTTCGACGTCACCATCCGCAAGCTGTTCAACGTCTCGTTGGGCGGGGCCGACGAGTTCTCCGGGTTCGCCCTGGCCATTGGCAGTGCCTGGGCCTTCGGGTTCGCGCTTCTTGAACGCGGCCATGTGCGCATCGATTCCATATACACGATTCTGCCCAGGCCGGTCTGCGCGGCGCTCGATATTCTCGGGCTTACCGTGTTCGGGCTTTTCATGTTCGTGATGGCCTGGCAGGGCACCGGGGTGTTCGCGGAATCGGTGAGAAACAGCACCGTGACCCTTTCCGCCATCTCCTGGCCCCTGAGGTATCCCCAGTTCCTGTGGGTCGCCGGGCTGTGGTGGTTCGTGGTGATCGTCGTCATTCTATGGATTCGCGCCGTGCTGACCGTCGTCCGGGGCGACTTCCTTCGCGTGCAGAAGCAGATCGGGTCGAAGACGGTTCAGGAGGAGGTAAACGAGGAAATGGTCCGGCTCGAACGGAAGCGCGCCCAGGATGAGGCCGCGTCCGAGGGAGCCAAACCTTGATCCTGACCACCATACTGGTGCTGCTGGGCATGCTGGCGCTGAGCATCCCGGTGGCCGCCGTCCTTGGCGCCCTGGCGATGATGCTCGGTCAGCTCTACGCCTTTCTGCCGCTGCATCTGGCGATCGGCGAACTGGCCTGGGTGTCCAACACCAGCGTCATCCTGGTCGCCATTCCGCTGTTCATCCTGTTGGGCGAGATCCTGTTGCGATCGGGGATCGCCGAGAACATGTACGCCGCCGCCACCCACTGGCTGTCCTGGCTGCCCGGTGGCCTGATGCATTCCAACATCGGTTCCTGTGCCATGTTCGCGGCCATCTCGGGCTCCAGCGTGGCGACCGCCGCGACCATCGGTACGGTGGCCATCGACCAGATCGGCAAGCACGGATACAACGAACGCTTCTTCCTGGGCACCATCGCCGCCGGTGGCACCATCGGCATCCTGATACCGCCTTCCATCAACATGATCGTCTATGGGGTGCTGACGGAAACCTCGATCGTGCAGCTCTACCTGGCCGGTTTCACGCCGGGCATCATCCTTGCCGGACTGTTCATGCTGACCGTGGTGGTCGGCTGTGTCCTGCGGCCCAAATGGGGCGGCAGGAAGGTGGAGACCAACTGGGAAAACCGCATCCGCAGCCTTCCCGACCTGATCCCGCCCATCCTTATTTTCATCGTCGTCATCGGCTCCATCTACGCCGGTATCGCAACGCCCACGGAATCGGCGGCTCTGGGGGTCCTGGCGGCGCTGGCCCTGGTCGCCTGGCGCCGGCGCCTGACCATTTCCATGCTGCGCCTGGCCCTGGAGGGGACCATGCGTACGACGGCCATGATCATGGCCATCCTGGTCGCCGCCTACTTCCTCAACTTCGTCATCAACGTCATCGGGTTGACGGCCCAGGTCAACGCCATGATCACCGGGCTCGGTTGGACGCCCATGCAGACGCTCATCGGGGTGATCTTCTT
>JADFHR010000049.1 GCA_022567015.1 Pseudomonadota bacterium | reverse complement strand
GCATCGCGAAGCGTGCGCGACGCCGTCCGAAAGCCTTGGTAAGCCGCCGTTGCGGTCGCGTATGCGGCCCGTCGGAGGGCGTCGAAAAGTTTTGACGATGCACCGCATCGCCTGCAACTTTCCTCCTACCCGACGAGCCGCCTACGCGATCTCTATGAGTCATGATCAGCGATCCTTGGTATAAGGGCATGGGCTTTATCCGGCGCGGCATGCGGACGTTCCTGCTGACGGAACTGTTGGCCGGCATGGCGCTGACCTTGCGCTACATGTTCCGCCGCAAGGTGACCCTCAACTATCCGTACGAGAAGGGGCCGCTCAGTCCCCGCTTCCGCGGCGAACACGCGCTGCGCCGCTATCCCAACGGCGAGGAGCGCTGCATCGCCTGCAAGCTGTGCGAAGCCATTTGTCCGGCCCAGGCCATCACCATCGAGTCCGAGCCGCGCGCCGACGGCAGCCGCCGCGCGACGCGCTACGACATCGACATGGTCAAGTGCATCTACTGCGGCCTGTGCGAGGAGGCCTGCCCGGTGGACGCCATCGTCGAGGGACCGAATTTCGAGTACTCCACCGAAACCCGCGAAGAGCTTCTCTACGACAAGGAAAAGCTGCTCGCCAACGGTGAGCGGTGGGAGACGGAAATCGCCAGCCGCCTCGCCGCCGCCGCCCCGTACCGTTGAGGCCGAGGAGCAGGAAGGAACAATGACGGGTTCAATCCCGGCCGTGAGGCCGGCGTGCATGGAGGGGCCGCGATGATCGTCCAGGCCCTGGCCTTTTACCTGTTCGCCTTTGTCACCGTGACGTCGGCCGTGATGGTCATTTCGGCGCGCAACCCGGTGCATTCGGTGCTCTTCCTGATCTCGGCGTTTTTCAGTTCCGCCGGCCTGTTCGTGCTCCTGGGGGCGGAGTTCCTGGCGATGATCCTGATCGTCGTCTACGTGGGCGCGGTGGCGGTCCTGTTCATGTTCGTCGTCATGATGCTGGACATCAATTTTGCCGAGATGCGCCAGGGCTTCTTGCAGTACCTGCCCATCGGCGGATTGATCGGGCTGGTGCTGCTGGTCGAGCTTCTGGTCGTCGTCGGCGGATGGGCCCTGGCGCCGGAAGCCGCGCACAGCGGCGCCGCGCCCATGCCGGCGCCCGGGGTCTTGTCCAACACCCATGCACTTGGTGAGCTCCTGTACACGCGCTACGTCTACCTGTTCCAGGCGGCCGGAATCGTGCTTCTGGTGGCCATGATCGGGGCCATCGTGCTGACCCATCGCCAGCGCGAGGGCGTGCGCAGGCAGAGGATTTCCGACCAGCTCCGGCGACGCGCCGAAGATTCGGTGGAAGTCCGCGACGTTCCGACGGGGAAGGGTATCTGATGCTTGCCGTCGGCCTCGGCCATTACCTGACGGTCGCCGCCATCCTGTTCGCGCTGGGGTTGTTCGGCATCTTCCTCAACCGCAAGAACGTCATCGTCATCCTGATGTCGATCGAGTTGATGCTGCTGGCGGTGACCATCAACCTGGTGGCCTTCTCGGCCGAGTTGAACGACCTGGTCGGCCAGATCTTCGCCTTGTTCGTCCTCACCGTGGCGGCGGCGGAGACGGCGGTCGGGCTGGCCGTGCTGGTGGTCTATTTCCGCAACCGCGGTTCCATCGCGGTCGAAGACGTCAACCTGATGAAGGGTTGAGGGCGCATGTACGCAGCCGTCGTCTTCCTGCCGCTTGTGGGCGCCGTCATCGCCGGCATGCTGGCGTTCGTCGCGCCCGCCGGCAAGGCCAGGCAGGCGCGCGTGGACAGGGCCGCCCAGTGGATCACCTGCGGCGCCCTTTTGCTGTCCACGGTGCTCGCCGCCTTCATTTTCACCGACGTGGTGGTGGCCGGCAACACCGGCACGGTCGAGCTGTTCACCTGGATCACGTCCGGCGCCCTGGAGGTGTCGTGGGCGATCAAGGTGGACACGCTGACGGCGGTGATGCTGCTCGTCGTGACCCTGGTTTCGGCCATGGTGCACGTCTACTCCATCGGCTACATGCACGGCGATCCGTCCATCCCGCGCTTCATGGCCTATTTGAACCTGTTCACCTTTTTCATGTTGACCCTGGTGACGGCCGACAACCTGGTGCAGCTCTACTTCGGCTGGGAGGGCGTCGGCCTGGCGTCGTACCTGTTGATCGGCTTCTGGTACGACAGGCCCTCGGCCAACGCCGCCGCCATCAAGGCGTTTCTCGTCAACCGGGTGGGCGATTTCGGCTTTGTCCTGGGCATCTTCGCCACGTTCCTGCTGTTCCAGACCGTCGACCTGGACACCATTTTCGCGGCCGCGGCGAACAAGGCGGACGCCACCTTCATCGTCTTCGGCGGCGAGTTCCACGCGATCACCGTCATCTGCCTGCTGTTGTTCGTGGGCGCCATGGGCAAGTCGGCCCAGATCGGCCTGCACACCTGGCTTCCCGACGCCATGGAGGGCCCGACGCCGGTCTCCGCCCTGATCCACGCCGCGACCATGGTGACGGCGGGCGTTTTCATGGTGGCGCGGATGTCGCCGCTGTTCGAGTACTCGGACACGGCCCTGGCCGTGGTCACCATTGTCGGCGCCACCACGGCCGTCGTCACCGCCACCATCGCCTGCGTGCAGAACGACATCAAGCGGGTGATCGCGTACTCCACCTGCTCGCAGCTCGGCTACATGTTCATCGCCGCCGGGGTTTCGGCCTATTCGGCGGGCGTCTTCCATCTGACGACTCACGCCTTCTTCAAGGCGCTCCTGTTCCTCGGCGCGGGTTCCGTGATTCACGCCATGTCGGACGAACAGGACATGCGCAAGATGGGCGGCCTGTGGAAGATGATTCCGCTCACCTACGGCCTCATGTGGGTGGGGTCCCTCGCCGGCGCCGGGATCTGGCCGTTCGCCGGCTACTTCTCCAAGGAGACCATCTTAGAGGCGGCCTACGCGGCGGGCACGGGCGTCGGCGCGTACGCCTTCTGGCTGGGCGCCGCGACGGCCCTGTTGACCGGTTTCTATTCGTGGCGGCTTTTGCTGATGACCTTCCACGGGGCGCCGCGCGGCGAGGAAACGGTGATCGCCCGGGTGCACGAGTCGCCGAAGGCGATGACCGTGCCCCTTCTGGTGCTGGCGGTGGGGGCCATTTTCGCCGGTTACGCGGGCTTCGAATTCTTCGTCGGCGACAAGGCGGCGGACTTCTGGGGAAGCGCCATCCTGGTGCTTCCGTCCCATCCGGCCCTGGAGGCGGCCGATGGCGTGCCCGGGTGGGTGAAGCTCCTGCCCCTGGGGCTGGGCCTGGGCGGCATCGTGCTGGCCTATGGGATGTACATGCTGTTCCCGGGCCTGCCGGGGGCGCTGGCGGGCCGATTCCAGCCCGTCTACCGGTTCCTGCTGAACAAGTGGTACTTCGACGAGCTTTACGATGCCGTGTTCGTCCGTCCGGCCTTCTACCTGGCGCGGAACTTTTGGAAAACCGGCGACGGCGCCCTGATCGACGGCGTCGGTCCCGACGGGGTGGCGGCGGCGACCCGCGCCCTGGCGCGCCGGGCGGGGCGTTTGCAGAGCGGTTATCTTTACCACTACGCCTTCGCCATGCTGAGCGGTGTCGTGTTCCTGGTCACCTGGTACCTGTTGGGTCAAGCGGGCTGAGGGCGCGATGACCGAGTTCCCGATCCTGTCCCTGGTCACCTTCCTGCCCCTTGTCGGGGCGGGGTTCATCCTCGCCATTCCCGGCGGCGATGCGGAGGTGGTGAGGCGGAACGCCCGCAGCGTCGCCCTGTGGACGTCGATGATCACGTTGCTGCTGTCGCTGTTCCTGTGGGTCCAGTTCGACACCACGACGGCCGCCTTCCAGTTCGAGGAACGGCGCGCCTGGATGCCC
The DNA here is from genome assembly GCA_022567015.1 of Pseudomonadota bacterium. GTDB lineage: Bacteria > Pseudomonadota > Alphaproteobacteria > Rhodospirillales > 2-02-FULL-58-16 > JACZQZ01. The sequence goes on along the minus strand of JADFHR010000049.1, from coordinate 11,801 downwards.
GCCTTCAACATCTCCTACCACATGGGCGTGGACGGCATTTCCATGTTCTTCGTCCTGCTGACCACCCTGTTGACGCCGATCTGCGTGCTGGCGAGCTGGGAGACCGTCACCGACCGCGTCAAGGAGTACATGATCGCGTTCCTGGTGATGGAGACGATGATGGTGGGCATGTTCTCCGCCCTCGACGTGGTCCTCTTCTACATCTTCTTCGAGGGCGTGCTGATCCCCATGTTCCTGATCATCGGCGTCTGGGGCGGGCCACGCCGGGTCTACGCGGCGTTCAAGTTCTTCCTCTATACGCTGACCGGCTCGGTGCTCATGCTGCTGGCCATCCTCGCCATGTATTTCACCGCCGGCACCGCCGATATCCCGGCCTTGATGGAGTATGGCTTTTCCGCCGACATGCAGACTTGGCTGTGGCTGGCCTTCTTCGCCTCGTTCGCGGTCAAGCTGCCCATGTGGCCGGTGCACACGTGGCTGCCGGACGCCCACGTGGAGGCGCCGACGGCGGGCTCGGTGATCCTCGCCGGGGTGCTCCTGAAGTTCGGCGGATACGGGTTCCTGCGCTTCTCGCTGCCCATGTTCCCCGACGCCACCATCGAGTTCGCCCCCCTGATCTTCACCCTCAGCATCATCGCCGTGATCTACGTCTCCCTGGTGGCGCTGGCCCAGGAGGACATGAAAAAGCTGATCGCCTATTCCTCGGTGGCGCACATGGGATTCGTGACCGTCGGCGTCTTTACGCTCACCGCGCAGGGGATCGAGGGCGCCATCTTCATGATGCTCAGCCACGGCGTCATTTCCGCCGCCCTGTTCCTGATCGTGGGCGTGGTTTACGACCGCATGCATTCACGCGACATCTCCACCTATGGCGGCCTTGTGCACCGCATGCCGGTCTACGCGTTGACGTTCATGCTGTTCATGCTGGCCTCGGTGGGCCTGCCGGGCACCGGCGGCTTCATCGGCGAGTTCCTGATCCTGCTGGGCATCTTCCAGGTCAACACCTGGGTGGCGGCGCTCACCGCCACGGGCGTCGTCCTGGGCGCCATGTACATGCTGTATATGTACCGCCGGGTCATCTTCGGGAAGGTCATCAAGGCGGACCTCAAGGCCATCCTGGATATGAACAGGCGGGAGGTGATGGTGTTCGCGCCGCTGATTCTGGTGGTTCTGTGGATGGGTCTCTATCCGGCGCCCTTCCTCGACGTCATGCATGTCTCGGTGGACAACCTGATCGAGCCCTTCGAGCAGGCGCGCCGGGCGGCCTCCGGCGTCGCCGTGGCGGGGCGCTGACGGGCGCGCAAGGAGGACAATCGAGCCCATGGCGGAGGTTCCCAACCTGATACCGGCCCTGCCCGAGATATTCCTCGTCTGCGCGGCCATGGCGCTGTTGATGCTGGGCGTGTTTCAGAGCGGCGACGAGGGAAAGGATGAGGTGAAGACGGCGCAGTTGATCTCGAACCTGAGCCTGACCACCCTGGTCCTCACCCTGCTTCTGGTGACCACCATCGCCAGCGGGCCCATGCTCACCTTCGGCGGCATGTTCATCAACGATTCGTTCGCCGTGTTTTTCAAGGTGCTGGTGCTCATCGCGTCGGCGCTCACCATCACCATCTCCCAGGAATACATGACGCGCCAGGGAATAGCGCGCCTCGAGTTCGGGGTGCTGATCCTGCTCGCCACCGTCGGCATGATGATGATGATTTCGGCCAACGATCTCATGGCGATGTATCTCGGCCTGGAGGTGCAAAGCCTGTCGCTCTACGTTCTGGCGTCCTTCCAGCGCGACGACATGCGCTCGACGGAAGCGGGCCTGAAATATTTCGTCCTCGGCGCCCTGGCCTCGGGCCTGCTGCTCTACGGCTGCTCGCTGGTGTACGGGTTCGCCGGCACCACGTCCTTCGACACCCTGGCGGCGCTGTTCGCTGCGCATCCGGAGGAAGCGCCGTCCGTCGGCCTCGTCATCGGCATCGTCTTCATCCTGGCCGGTCTGGCGTTCAAGGTTTCGGCGGTGCCCTTCCACATGTGGACGCCCGACGTCTACGAAGGGGCGCCGACTCCGGTCACCGCGTTCTTCTCCGTCGGCCCGAAGATCGCGGCGCTGGCGCTGTTTCTCCGCATCATGATCGGCCCGTTCGGCGATCTCGCCGCCCAGTGGCAACAGATCGTGGTGTTCGTCGCCATCGCCTCCATGGTGCTTGGCGCGTTCGCCGCCATCAACCAGACCAACATCAAGCGCCTGATGGCCTACAGCTCCATCGGACACATCGGCTATGCGCTGATCGGCCTCGCCGTGGCCGGCCAGGGCGGCGACGGGGCGGTCCGCGAGGCCGGCATCCAGGGCGTGTTGATCTACATGGCCATCTATTTGTTCATGAACGTGGGCACCTTCGCCTGCATCCTGTGCATGCGCCGAAGCGATCACATGGTCGAGGACATCGACGATCTCGCCGGGCTGTCCAAGAGCCACCCGATGATGGCCGTGGCGCTGGCCATCTTCATGTTCTCCATGGCCGGCATTCCGCCGCTGGCCGGTTTCTTCGGCAAGTTCTATATTTTCCTCGCCGCCGTCGAGGCCGGGCTCTACGGGCTGGCGGTGATCGGCGTGCTCAGCAGCGTGGTCGCCGCCTTCTACTACCTGCGCATCGTCAAGGTCATGTACTTCGATGCCCTCGGCGACAGTCTCGAAAAGCCCATCGGGCGCGATATGGCGGGCGTGTTGGTGGGGACCAGCCTGATCATCCTTTTGTTCTTTGCCTGGCCGTCGCCCTTGCTGTCCGCCGCCGCGGCGGCGACCAGGGGTCTGTTCGCGGGATGACGCGCCGGCCCAAACTGCCGCCGGCATACCGGCTGGTGGCCCTGGAGACCGTCGACAGCACCAACGCCGAAGCCAAGCGGCTGGCGGCGCTCGGCGAAGACGAGGGCGAGGACGGGACCCTGGTCTGGGCCCGCCAGCAAACCGCCGGGCGGGGCCGGCGCGGTCGCCAGTGGTATTCGCCCGAGGGCAACCTTCACTGCTCGCTGATCCTGCGCCCCGAATGCCCGGTGGAAACGGCGCTCCAGTTGGGCTTCGTGGCGGCGCTGGCGGTCTGCGACGCCATCGCCCGGGTGGCCGAGCCCGGCCACGAGGTCTGGTGCAAGTGGCCGAACGACGTGCTTCTCGGGGACCGGAAGGTGGCGGGCATCCTTCTGGAATCGGAGGCCAACGCCGACGCCATGCCCCAGTGGGTGGTGCTGGGCGTCGGCATTAACGTCGCACACTTTCCCGAGGACGTGGAGTTTCCGGCCACCTCACTCAGGGAGGAAGGTTGCCGGGACATCGACGAGGTCGATCTGCTGGAGGCCTTTGCCCAACACTTCCTGACCTGGGTCAACCGGTGGCTGGACGACGGTTTCGTGCCGGTGCGCAAGCACTGGCTGCAGCGGGCCAAGGGCCTGGGCGAGGCCATCGAGGTCAGGCTTGACAATGAAACCCTGAGCGGCACCTTTGCCGACCTGGACGACGACGGCGCCCTGATCTTAGAGGTCGAGGGCGGCGGCCGGCGGCGGATCACCGCCGGCGACGTTTACCTCTAGTGGCCTAGGATGGCCCATGCTGCTTGCCATCGATTCGGGAAACACCAACATCGTGTTCGCCGTCTTCGACGACGGCGGCAAGGTGCTGGGCGAGTGGCGGTCCTCCACCGACACCGAGCGCACGACCGACGAGTTCGGGGTGTGGCTGAACCAACTGATGGGGTTGGCCGGGATTGAGCCCGCCCGCATCACGGCGGCCATCATTGCGACCGTGGTGCCGGCCACCCTGTTCAGCCTCAAGACCCTGTGCCGCAAGTATTTCGGCTGCGAACCCCTGGTCGTCGGAGAGCCCGGCGTCGACCTTGGCCTCAAGGTCCTGGTGGCGCGCCCGGACGAAGTCGGCGCCGACCGCCTGGTCACCGCCATCGCCGCCCACGAGCGCTATGGCGGGCCGCTGATCGTCGTCGATTTCGGCACCGCCACCACCTTCGACGTGGTGGACGCCGAGGGCAGCTATTTCGGCGGCGTCATCGCGCCCGGCATCAACCTGTCCCTGGAGGCCCTGCACATGGCCGCCGCGAAGCTGCCCCTGGTCGCCATCGAGCGCCCGGAGCGGGTGATCGGCAAGGGGACCGTCAGCGCCATGCAGTCGGGCATCTTCTGGGGCTACGTGAGCCTGATCGAGGGGCTGGTCGAGCGCATCCGCCGGGAATTCGGGGCGGAGATGGATGTCATCGCCACCGGCGGCCTGGCGCCCCTGTTCACGGGCTCCACCGAGGTCATCAAATGCGCCGACGCCGAGCTCACGATCCGGGGGCTTCTCGCCGTCCACCGGCGCAACCGGCCGTCATGAGCGTGGCCAAACCGTCCCAAGAGCCCGAAGAGGAGCTGTTGTTCGTTCCCCTGGGCGGCGCCGGCGAGATCGGCATGAACCTGAACCTGTACGGGTTCGGCCGGCCCGGGGCGCACCAGTGGATGATGGTCGACCTGGGCATCACGTTTTCCGACGGCCAGGTGCCCGGCGTCGACGTCATCATGCCCGATCCCGCCTTTATCGTCGGCCACCGCGACCGCCTGGCGGGGCTGGTGCTGACCCATGCCCACGAGGACCACCTGGGCGCCGTGCCCTACCTGTGGGACCGCTTGCGCTGTCCCATCTTCGCCACGCCGTTCACCGCCACTATTCTGCGGGCGAAGCTGGCCGACGTGGGCCTGGAGGACGAAGCCGAGATCACCGAGGTGCCCCTCGGCGGACGGTTCACCGTGGGGCCGTTCGACCTGGAGCTGATCACGCTCACCCATTCCATACCCGAACCCAATGCCATCGCCATCCGCACGCCGGCGGGGACGGTCCTGCATACCGGCGACTGGAAGTTCGATCCGGACCCGGTGGTGGGGCCGACGGCCGACGAGGATGCCCTCGGCCGGCTCGGCGACGAAGGGGTGCTGGCCATGATCTGCGACTCGACCAATGTGTTCAGCGCCGGCACCTCGGGCTCCGAGGCCGACCTGCTGGAGAGCCTCAAGGCGCTGATCGGGGCCTGCGGGAAACGGGTCGCCGTCGCCTGCTTCTCCAGCAACGTGGCGCGCCTGAGGACCATCGCCGCCGCCGCCGGCGGGCGCGACGTGGTCCTCGTCGGCCGCTCCCTGAAGCGCATCGACGCGGTGGCGCGCAAGACCGGCTATCTGGCCGACGTCCCCGCCTTCCTCGACGAGGAAGACGCGGGCTATCTGCCCAGGGACAAGGCGCTTCTGATCTGCACGGGCAGCCAGGGCGAGCCGCGCGCGGCGCTGGCGCGAATCGCCGCCGAAAGCCACCCCCACGTGACCCTGGAGGAGGGCGATACGGTCATCCTGTCGTCGAAGATCATTCCCGGCAACGAGATGGCCATCGCGCGGCTGCACAACCGGCTGGTCCGCCGGGGCGTCACCGTGATCACCGAGAAGGAGGAATTCGTCCACGTCTCCGGCCATCCCAACCGCGACGAGCTGGTCCGCATGTACCAGCATGTGCGCCCGCGCATCAGTGTCCCCGTCCACGGGGAGGTCCGCCACCTGGTGGAGCACGCGCGGCTCGCCCGGGCGTGCCAGGTTCCCCTGGCCGTGGTCGCCGAGAACGGGTCCGTGGTACGCCTCGATTCGGCCGCCGCCGGGGTCGTCGACGAGGTTCCCGTGGGGCGCCTGGCGCTCGACGGCAACCGGGTCGTGCCCATGGACGGCGCCCTCGTGCGCGGCCGCACCCGCGCCCTCTACAACGGCTCGGCGGTGGTTACCGTAGCGCTCGACGGGGACGGCCGCCTGGTGACGGAGGCCCAGCTTTCGACCATCGGGATCATGGAGGACGGGGACTCCGACATCGAGGACTCCGTGCTTGCCGCCGTCGGCGCGGCTCTCGGGAAGATGCCGAAACGGGCGCGCCGGGACGACACCGCGGTGCGCGAGGCCGTGCGTATTGCGGTGCGCCGCGCTTTCCGCGACAGTGTGGGCAAAAAACCGGTGACCACCATACACGTGGTCCGCCTGTGAAGGGGGAGGGTAGTACCCTCCATCATTAAGGAGGGTACTCGATGATCGGCAGACTCAATCACGTGGCCATCGCGGTGCCCGACCTGGAGGCGGCGAGCGCCGTCTATCGCGACACCCTGGGCGCCCGGGTGTCCGAGCCCGAGGACCTGCCGGACCACGGGGTCACCGTGGTCTTCGTGACCCTCGCCAACACGTCGATCGAGCTCGTCGCGCCCCTGGGGCCGGATTCGCCCCTCGCCGGGTTCCTCGCGCGCCACCCTTCGGGCGGAATGCATCATGTCTGCTACGAGGTGGACGACATCATCGCCGCCAGGGACCGCCTGAAGGAGCGGGGCGCCCGCGTCCTCGGCGGCGGCCAAGCCGCGACCGGCGCCCACGGCAAGCCGGTGCTCTTCCTCCACCCCAAGGACTTCTGCGGCACCCTGATCGAACTCGAGGAGGCGTAGGCGCCCATGGGATGGGCCACCGGCACGGCGGTCTACCTGGTCATCTGGTGGCTGGTGATCTTCATGGTGCTGCCGTGGGGCGCCAAGAGCGTCATCGACGAAGACGACGTGAAAAAAGGCCACGCCCCGGGCGCCCCCAAGAATCCCCGCATGGTGCTGAAAATCGCCATAACCACGGTGATCTCGGGCGCCCTCTGGGGGATCGTCTACACGGTCATCGACTCGGGCGTCATTTCCTTCCGCGAGTGATACCAAGGAGCGCTGGCCGACTATGTCCTGGTACTGCGACGTTGCCCCCGGCCATCCCCTGCACGGGCCCTATCACGACGACGAGTACGGGTTTCCGCTGGAGGACGAAGCGGCCCTGCTCGAACGCCTGTCGCTGGAGATCTTCCAGGCCGGCCTGTCGTGGCTGATCGTGCTCAAGAAGCGGCCGTCCACGGTGGCCGCCTTCGATGGGTTCGACGTGGACACGGTGGCGGGCTACGGCGCCGGCGACGTGGCGCGGCTGCTCGGCGATCCGGGCATCATCCGCAACCGGCGCAAGGTCGGGGCGATCATCGAGAACGCCCGCCGGGTGCGGGACCTGCGCCAAAGCCACGGCGGGTTCGCCGCCTGGATCGCCGCCCACCACCCCCGGGACAAGGACGCGTGGGTCAAGCTGTTCGGCGAGACCTTCCGCTTCACCGGCGGCGAGGTGGTGGGCGAGTTCCTGATGAGCATCGGGGTTCTGCCCGGCAGCCACCGCGACGACTGCCCGGTCTTCGGCCGCATCGCCCGGCTCGATCCCCCCTGGGCGCGGGTGAGTGCCGATCGGCCCGCGGAGAAATAACAGATATATTTCAATTCCTTAAAAACGTTTCCTGAACGAAAAAATGAACGGCAAGACCGTTTCCGATCTTGCCGCAGGGCCGGCTTTCCCGCCGGCGATTACGTGGCCATGTTTATGGTCTTCTTTCGGCTTCCTCCCAAAACCCGGGCCGTTCCCCCCTGGGGGGTCTTACTGTTTATTATTTAGAACGACGATAGTAAGGGATCGTTTTCGCCGCGTCAGCAACTATTTCGCCCCCGAGCGGCGGATTCGCGGCGGGTTTCCGCCGGCACGGGCCTCACGGGGTGGCGAGGTCGCCCTTGCCGCGGCGGGTGGGGTGCTTCGCCAATCGTGCCCCGCGCTCGAATTATGCTAGGTTTTCCGCGGCTTGGCGCGCGCCGGGCCGCGATGCCGGGAAGGGAAGGCCATGGGGGGAACGCCCGTCTACCTGAGGGCGCGGGTGCGCACGCGCTATCCGGCCCGTATTACCCGCCTGCCGTGGCTCGCCGGGCCGCTGGTGAGCGCCGGTTTCGCCAAGCCGCGGGGCCTCGGGCGGCTCACCCGCAAACTGGCCAAGGCCCTGTTCTTCGGCCTCCACGGCCGCCTCGGCCTGCCGGCGCGGGGCGAAATGGAGGTGCCCACCCCGGCCGGCGTGCGCAGGATCGCCATCAACGGCGCCAACACGGCCTTCCTGGCCTATGCCCAGCACCTGGACGCCGGCGGCTACGAGCCCGAGGTGAGCGCGTTCTTCGATCACGTGGCGGCCGGCGGCGGCGTGGTCTACGACGTCGGCGCCAACTGGGGCTACTATGGCGTCCTGCTCGCCACCAACCCGGCCTTCTCGGGGACCGTGCATGCGTTCGAGGCGGCGCCCGGCACCTACCGCGACCTGGAGGCGACCATCGATGCCGCCGGCCTCGGCGACCGGGTGACCTGCCACCGGATGGGCCTGTCGAGCGAGGACGGGGAGCTGCCCCTGGTCGAGGGCCGCCACAGCGCCCTTGCCCGCATCGAGCGGACGGCGGGCCGGCAAAAGGCGACGATGGTGCCCGTCAGGCGCCTGGACTCCCTCGACCTGGCGCCGCCGGATTTGATCAAGATCGACGTCGAGGGGCACGAACTGGATGTGCTCAGGGGCGGCGCGCGCCTGCTGGAAAGGGCGCGGCCCGTGGTGGTGCTTGAAAACTGGTTCGACCCGGACCGGCCGGCGGCCACCCTCGCGCCCCTGAGCTTCCTGGCCGACCGGGGCTACGACCTGTACGAGCTCATGTGGGAGGCCGATGTGGACGGCCGCCGGGTGCTGAGCCGCCGGCCGCCGGTGGCCGGGGACGGGGCGGAGAACACCCTTGCCCTGGTGCCGCTGCCCATCGGCGGGCGGATGGCGCGGCGGCTCGACCTGAACGTGGTGGCCTGGCCCGGCGACCGCCGCGCCGGGATCACCGCCCGCTTCGAAGCGGCGCCCTTTTCTGCGGAGCTTTTAGAGTAGATGCCGCTTGACCTGGTTCCAGAAGTTCCCGATGCCGCTGATATCGGCGACACGAGCCCGTAATCTGGAAAAAGATCACGGGGACGGGTTGCCGGCAAGGCGCCGGGGATCAAATGCACTAGCCAACGATCACGGTACCAAACATCCGTGCCCCTTCATGGGGAAGGCAAATGTATCGATAGACGCCCGGCTCGCTGAAGGTGTAGCGGAACACCTGCCCGCCCTTCACCCAACCCGAATCAAATGTTTCGGCGCCGGCGGGCAGCGCGATGTTTTTCGAACCGGGCGCGCGCCCGGGATCGGCGGTTACCGTGTGGCGGACGGATCCGGTGTTCCGCCACTCGACCGTATCGCCCGCTTTTATGGTGATTTCCGTCGGAGCGAACCGTAGATTGTCGTTCATTTCGACGGCTATGATGGTTCCCGCCCCCGTTGCCCGTGCCGTCTGCTGGGAGTCTTGAGTGACCTGTGGCGTCAATTTCATCAACACGAACGCTGCTAACCAGAACATCGCTTGAAGGCCGATGATTGCGGCAATCGTTATGCGTGAGAGTCTATTCATTTCGTGCTTCTCGGAAGCCGGTCAAACTTTTGCAGCACCTTCATCCGACTCTGGCGCGGCTAGCGCCGCCACCGGCGCGGGCTGCCCCTTGACGAGCAGCCATTCACGCACCACCGCAGCCGCGACAACCAACACGCCTACACCGGCCACGTATATCCGCACCGGCTCGAAGTAGGTGAGCAGGAGGTCTCCGCCGAACAGAAGCAGGAGGACCTGGTTGCAGACGGGACAGGCCACTCCGATGAACCCGAGAACGCCACCGACGCCGACCGTCTTAACGGAGCAGAAGGGCCTGCGGATCGTCACATAGGTTCCCAGCAGGACCGAGAGCAACCCTAGTAACACGACCTCGAGATCGCCGGCCGGGGTCATGCGGACAAACAGCGGATTCTCCCAAAGCGCCGCTAGGGTGCCGAGCGCGACGAAGGAACCAATGGCGACCGCAAGGCCCTTCAGGATTCGGGATAAACTCAGGCTCGATGTCATGGCTCGGAGGATAGTACTTTCGCGTTAAAATGCTTTAATCGAGAAGGTGGTTTTTAATTCAGGATTGGTGGCCCCGCGTGGTGGCGCCGTTAACGGGCGCGCGCCAATCGCCGGAGTTCCACTTCCGCGCCCGTGTATTCGTAAAACCGGGTGATCCCCGTGTCGACGACTTTCCTGAAATACCCGGCGGCGGCCTTTTCGTCCCCGTTTACAAGGTAATATTGGCCGATATAGAAATAGGCCTCGGCTTCCCGTTCCCGCCGTTTATGCGGATCGCCTTTCCTCGCCGCGTCGAGAACCTGTTCCGGGGTGGCTTTGCCAAGATAAAGCAGGGCCGCCTGGTAAATCCAATGTCCCTTTTTCGCGTTGGCCACGTAGCCAGCGAGTTCCGTTTTGGGGTCCTGGCCCATCCTGGCGCGCGCCAGGTACAGCCACAGCATGGGATACACGTGCCGGGGCTTTATTTTCAGCCGGTTTTCGAAGCTCGCCGCGGCCTCGGAAAAATTGCCCTGGTAGAAGTACGCCCTTCCCAGGTTGTTGTAGGCGAACGCGAAATCCGGCTTGAGCTTGAGGGCGGTGCCGTAATCCGCGATGGCCCGGTCATACAGGCCCTTTTTCGCAAAAACGAGCCCCCGGCCGTTCAGCGCCTCGGCATGGCCGGGGTTTATCTTCAACGCCGCGGCGAAATCGGAAATCGCCTGGTCGTAAAGACCCTGGTCCCGGTACGTGTCGCCCCGCTTCACATAGGCCCCGGCCAACGCCGCGCCGTCTATATGGCCCGACCTGATGGCCTGGGTGTACAGCCCGGCCGCCTCCGTGAACGCGCCGCCGTGACGCGCCTTGTCCCCGGCCTCCACGTCGGCGCGGACTTCCGCCCGGGCCGGTGCGGCCCCGGCGAGGATGGAGACCGCCAGGATCACTATCGCGTATTTCATGATCGGGCCTTCCCAACCGTCTTCGCCAGCGGCGAGACTAGGAAACCCGCCCCGCCGACACAACAGCCTTCTGACAGTCCGATTTTGGTAATCTGGCCGTATTCGGAAGCCCGTTCGGCCCGGTTTTTCATCATCCAGACACACCCATCCCATCGTTTTATATCTCGCCGTGGATTTCCCCGGCACGGCACCCTCGGCCAATCGGAACGTGACATAGCGGCCATGGCGGACAACCGTGGCACCGACCTTGACCGGCTTCTCCCGCAGGGTGGTCGACGACCGGTGTTCCACTTCCTTCGGCGACGCAAGCGTGCGCATCAAAGTCGGCGAGATTGCAGGCCAACCCATGAAGCTGGAGATGAACCTCGTTGTTTAGGCGAGCAATCCAGCGTCTGATGTAACCTTGGAACCGTGGAATTCAAGCTTGAGGCGGCGGTCGGTTCGAAAAGAACGACCGAAGGGAGGACAAATCGACCGGAATTTCCTCCCGTTTCGATTCACCCACGGGGAGCTTCATGCCGGCCGCTCCATATATGCCTCACTATATTGATTCTTATAACAGAATCGCCTTCCCGCGGCATGGAATACCGGTTTCACCTGGGAAACGGGGGCTTAGAGATTTGTTAACGGCGAAGCGAAATCATGGCCCCATGGCGAAGAACTGGTCAGCCGCCGTCCTGTGCGCGTTCGCGGGGCTGCTCCCGGCTCCGGCCGCGGCCGAACAGGTGGTCACGGTGACGGCCGGCGACTGCCGGCGCGTCGTCGCACACGTGGCCGCGGCGGACGTGGAGTACCGCCCGGGCGTCGACGTCAGGGGCCGGAAGGTGGCGCCGGCCGACCTCGGCGGCGGCCCGCCGATCAAACTGCCCGATGAGATCGCCTTCGACATCAAGGTCGATTTGCGCAATTTCCTCGGCGGACCGGACGCCGACGCCCGCGCCGCGAGCGCCGCGGTGACCGCCGCCGACAAGGCCGCCGCCGCCGCCGTGACCGCCGAATCGGCCGCCGTCGCCGCCGAGGCGGCCGCCACCGA
>JADFHR010000048.1 GCA_022567015.1 Pseudomonadota bacterium | reverse complement strand
CGCCGGCGGCCGGCCGTCGATGGAGACGATCTGCAACTGCACCCGGGGGCCCAGGGACTGGACCACCAGCACGACGGCGGCGTCCCTGGGCAGCGGCACATTGGTTTGCACGGCGAGGGTACCGAGGGAGGTCTGTATCTGCACCTGGCCCTTGACGTCCTGGGCGAGGACTATGCCGTCGAGCCGGGCGCCCGGCGAAAGCCGGGTCAGCGGAACCGGCGGGTCGGGCACCACCACCGTTGGCTGGGGCGCCGGCGGCGCCGGCGGCGCCGGCGGCTGTGTCGGAGGCGATGGCGGGACGACGGCCGTCACGGCCTACGTCAACAGCCTGCCGGCGATGGCTTCCACGTCGCTGGCGGCCTCGCTGTTGGGGAAACGGGTCAGGATGGAGGTCTGGCTGCGGATGGCTTCGCGCACCTTGGGGTCGCGGCGGATTACGCCGAGAAGCGGCGGCGAGAATTTGAGGAAGCCTTCACAGGCCTTGAGCAGGGTATTGTAGGTGCGTTCGCCCTCGCGGTCGGATTTGACCATGTTGACGACGATCCGGATGTCGGTCTCGGGGCGATCCATATGGGTGATCTTGATGAAGGCGTAGGCGTCGGTCAGCGATGTCGGCTCGTCGGTGGCGACCACCAGGCAGGCGCCCACACCGTGGGTGAGCTGGCGCACCGTGCGCTCGACACCGCCGCCCAGATCGATGATCACCTTGTCGTAGTTGGCGGCCAGCAGGATCAGGTCGTCACTCAGCATTTGCAGGCGGCTGGTCGGCATGTTGCCCAGCCCCCCGGACCCCGACCGACCGGCGATGATGTCGAATCCGCCGTCCTCGAACGCCGTCACCGCCTGGTTGAGCGTCAGGTGGCCGGCGATCACGCCGCCCAGATCGTGTTCGGGCATGAGCCCCAGTTGGATGTCCAGGTTGGCCAGCCCAAGGTCGCCGTCGAAGAGGAGGGTCCGCTTGCCCTTTCGCGCCAGCGCGTGGGCAAGGGTGATGGCCAGCCACGTCTTGCCGACGCCGCCCTTGCCCGACGCGATGGCGATCATGTTGCGTCCCTTGACCGTCGGGCGCGGGGCGAGGGAGGGTGCTGAGGTCATGATGCTGCCTCGCTCTGATAAGAGGTTTGATGGGATTGCGGGGTGTGGGGCATGATCAGGCGGGCCAGGGAAAGGGGGTTGATGGGACTGAGCCCGTCGGCCACCTGGGGGGTGATGCTGACGTCCGAGAACCGTATGCGCGCCGCATCGGCCGCCGCCAGGATGCTGCCCAGCCGCCGCGCCATGTCGAGGCGGGTGACGAGAAGCCGGCCGGCGCCGATGGCGGCGAACGAGGCGGCGATGTCGGCGGATTCCATGGCGTCTCCGCCCGCCGCCAGCACCAGCACGGGCTCGGCGCCCGCCGCCTGGACAAGCCCGCTCAGGTGGTCCATCTCGGTGTCGCTGAAGGGGTTGGTCCCCGCCGTGTCGATGTAGACGGGGTGGTCGGCGGCCGCCACGGCCTCGCGCAAGCTCTCGATGGTGTCGGTGGTTTCCAGGTCGAGCTTCAGGAGGCGGGTGAAGGCGGCCAGTTGTTCGACGCCGCCGGCGCGCTGGGTGTCCGTCGTGATGACCCGCACGGACGTGCCGGCCAGGGTGGCGCGGGCGGCCAATTTGGCCGTGGTGATGGTTTTGCCGACGCCGGGTGGGCCGACCAGCATGATCGGCCTGCCCGCGCCGGGTTCCGGCAGCGGCGCGAAGGTGAAGGTGGCGTCCAAGGCGCCGGCAAAGGCCAGGATCGGGTCGTCGGTGTCCAGGGCGCCGGCCGCCTGGACCAGGCGCTCGGCGAGGCGAGGCGGCGTTCCGTGAAAGGTGAGGGCCTGGCGGATGGTCGCCACGGCGTCGGGCCTTTCCTCTTCATACAGCTCCTCGAGGGCGGCGTCCTCCGGACGCACCTCCTCCAACGCCGCGGTCACCCGGGCGCCGCGGCCCCCGGTGCCGCGCTGGGTGGAGACGATGATGGCGTCCTCGCCCATCTCCTGGCGCGCCATTTCCATGGCTTCGGCCATGGTCGGTGCGGAATAGGTCTTGAGGCGCATGGCTCGGTTAAATCTGTCCCACGGTCTTGATGCGGGCCTTGGGGTGCACTTCGTTCTGCGACATGACCACGGTCATGGGACGGAAGCGTTCCACGATGGACCGTACGAAGGGACGAATCGCCGGGCTGGTCAAAAGCACCGGGGTTTCGCCCATCATGGCCTGCCGTTCGAAGGTGTTGCGAAGGGCGGCGATGAATTCCTGCAGGCGGCTCGGCGGCAGGGAAAGCTGGCGGTCCTCGCCGGTGCCGACCACGGATTCGGCGAACGTCTGCTCCCATTCTGGCGACAGGGTGACGAGGGGGATATAGCCTTGTTCGTTGGTGCTCATGTTGCTGATCTGGCGCGCCAGTCGGGAGCGGACGTGTTCGGTGATCATGGCGACGTTGCGGCTCTGGCCGCAGGCTTCGGAAATGCCTTCGAGGATGGTCGGCAGGTCGCGGATGGAAACCCGTTCCGCCAACAGGTTTTGCAGCACCCGCTGGACGCCGCCCAACGAAATCTGGTTGGGAACCATTTCCCCGATCAGTTTCTGATGCTCCTTGTCCAATTCGTCCAGAAGTTTCTGGGTCTCGGCGTACGACAACAGCTCGGCCATGTTGTCCTTGATCACCTCGGTCAGGTGGGTGGTGATGACGGTGGCCACCTCGACCACGGTGTAGCCGCGGAACAGGGCCTCCTCGCGGTTCGATTCGTCGATCCATAGGGCCGGCAGGCCGAACGTGGGCTCCTTGGTCTTTTCCCCCGCCAAGGTGATGTCCTCGCCGCGGGGGTCCATGACCAGGAGCATGTTGGGCCTCAGATCCCCGCGCCCGGACTCGATCTCCTTGACCCGGATAACGTACGTATTGGCGGGCAACTGCATGTTGTCCTGGATGCGCACCGAGGGCATGACGAAGCCGATGTCGGCCGCCAACTGCCGGCGCAGGGCCTTGATCTGATCGGTCAGCCGCTGGCCCTCGCGGGGGGCGCTGATCAGGGACAGCAGCCCGTAGCCCAGCTCGAGCCGCAGGTAGTCGATTCTGAGGGCCGCGGATATGGGCTCTTCGGCCGTCGACGCCGTTTCGATCGTGTCTTCGATCTGCTGGCGGTCCGCTTCCTTCTTTTGCGCTTCCCGCTTGGTGATGTGCCACGCCATCCCTCCCGTGATGCCGGTGAGGAACAAAAACGGCACCATGGGTATGCCCGGCAGGAGGGCCAGGGCGCCGAGCAGGATGGAACACAAGGCCAGGGCCCTGGGCTGGCCGCCGAGCTGCCCGAACAAGGCCTTATCCGTTGCGCCGCGGATGCCCGCCTTGGTGACCATCAGACCGGCGGCGGTGGAGACGATCAGGGCCGGGATTTGCGTGACCAGGCCGTCGCCCACCGTGAGGCGCGTATAGGTGTCGGCCGCTTGGGAGAAGCTGATGCCCTTCTGGGCGACGCCGATGATCATGCCGCCGATGATGTTGATGAACGTGATCAGCAGACCGGCGATGGCGTCGCCGCGCACGAACTTGGCGGCGCCGTCCATGGCGCCGAAGAAGGTGCTTTCGTCCTCCAGGGTCCGGCGCCGGGTGCGCGCCTCGTCTTCGTCGATCAGTCCGGTCGACAGGTCGGCGTCGATGGCCATCTGCTTGCCCGGCATGGCGTCAAGGGTGAAACGGGCGGAAACCTCGGCGATGCGGCCCGAGCCCTTGGTGATGACGATGAAGTTGATGATGACCAGGATGGCGAAGACGATGATGCCGATGACGAAGTTGCCGCCCATGACAAAGCCGCCGAAGGCCTCGATGACGCGCCCGGCGGCGTCGGTTCCTTCGTGGCCGTTGGCGAGAATCAGCCGCGTGGAGGCCACGTTGAGGGCCAGGCGGAGCATGGTGGCGAGCAAAAGGACCGTCGGGAAGGTGTTGAAATCAAGGGGCGTCTCGATGAACAGGGCGGTCATCAGAACGAGCACGGAAAAGGTGATGGAAATCGCCAGGCCCAGGTCCAGCAGCCACGTGGGCAGGGGCAGGATCAGCACCACCAGAATGGTGATGACGCCCAGCGCCAGCGCGATGTCGCTGCGGCGTCCAGCCGCCAGCAAGAGTTCGCGCACGCTGGTGCGCGTTCCCTCTACCGGTGCCGTTGCGGGGGAAGCCTCGGCCATGACCGCCTGATGCCTTCGCTTTCAGTTTCTTCGGGGTGACGTCCCAGGCCTAAACCGCCGAACGCTCGGCCTCGCCGGGCATGGGCACCCGGAAGCCCTGCTCGTTGTACTGTTTCAGCTTGTTGCGCAGGGTGCGGATGGATATGCCAAGGATGTTGGCGGCGTGGGTGCGGTTGCCCAGGCAGTGTTGCACGGTGTCGATGATCAGGTCGCGCTCCACGGCGGAGACGGTGCGCCCGACCATGCCGCCGTCGCTGCCGCCTTCGGCGCCGGCGTGGGCGGTCACGCCGGGGCCGCCGAGACGAATCGCCTCGGGGCTTATGCTCTCGCCGTCGGCGAGAAGCACCGCGCGGTGCATGGCGTTCTCCAGCTCGCGCACGTTGCCGGGCCAGGGATGGGCCAACAGCGCCCGTTTGGCGTCCGCCGAGAGGGGCAGGGGATCCACCCCGTTGGCCTTGGCGTATTTCCTTATGAAATGGGGGGCCAGGATCGCGATGTCTGCGGGACGTTCGCGCAAAGGGGGAATCTCCAGTTTCATCACGTTGAGGCGAAAATAGAGGTCCTCGCGGAAGTTCCCCTTGGCCACCTCGTCTTCCATGTTGCGGTTGCTGGTGGCGATGATGCGCACGTCCACCTTGATCGGCCGCGTGCCGCCGATGCGGTCGATTTCGCGCTCCTGGATGGCGCGCAGGAGTTTCGATTGCAGACGGGGGTCCATCTCGCTGATCTCGTCCAACAGCAGGGTGCCGCCGCTGGCTTCCTCGAACTTGCCGATGCGCCGCGCGACGGCCCCGGTAAACGCCCCTTTCTCGTAGCCGAACAGTTCGGATTCCAAAAGATTCTCGGGGATCGCGGCGCAGTTGATGGCGACGAAGCGCCCCTGGGCGCGGCGGCTTTTATCGTGCAGGTAGCGCGCCAACAATTCCTTGCCCGTGCCCGATTCGCCGACGACGAGAAGGGTGGCGTCGCTGGGCGCCACCTGGTCCGCCAGCTTCAGCACTGCGGCCATGCGCGGATCTTGGGAAACGATGGCGTGGTTCTCTTCGGCGACGGCGCTCAACACGGCGGCGATGAGGTCGGCGTCGGGCGGCAGCGGGATGTATTCCTTTGCGCCCGCCTTGATGGCGCGTACCGCGGCCTGGGTGTCGGCGCCGATTCCGCAGGCCACCACGGGGACGGTCATGCGCTCCGTTCGTAAGCCCTGGACCAGGGCGCCGACGTCGAGCCGCACGTCGATCATCACCAGGTCGGCGCCCCGGCCGGAGCGCAGGGCGCGCAGGCCGCCCTGGACGTCATCCGACTGCGCCACGGTGGCGCCACGCGACATGGCGATCTGGCTGGCGGCGCCGATCTGGCCGTCAAGGGTTCCGATGATGAGTAAGTGCATGTTTCACCTCTCCCAAGCGGTACAGCTAGTCGAAGTACTGCACGCGCTTTGACGGTGGCAGGATGCTGTTCAGCAGCATCTCGAGCCGGCGGGGGTTCTCCTGCCTGCCGATGGAGGCCGCTCCCATCAGATAGACGTTGTGGACAAGGGCCTCTTCAACCGAGTTGCGCTCCAGCTTCGCGGCCAGGGGCGTGAAGACCATGTTGGCGAGCACGGCGCCGTAAAACGTGGTGAGCAGCGCCACCGCCATGCTGGGGCCGATCGAGGACGGGTCGTCCAGGTTGGCGAGCATCTGCACCAAGCCGATGAGGGTGCCGATCAAGCCCATCGCCGGGGCGAACTCGGCCGCCTTGCGCAGGACGTTGGTGCTCTTGTTGTGACGCTGGACGGTGGCGTGCAGGTCCTGGCGCATGATGTTTTCCACTTCCTCGCCGGGCGTGCCGTCGACGACCATGGTCACGCCTTTGTGCAGGAACGGTTCCCGCTTAAGCGAGCCGAGCACGTTCTGCAGCGAGAGGACCCCTTGCTTGCGCGCCATCTCGGCGATCTGCAGCACCAGGATCGCGGCTTCCTCCGGGTCGCGGTTGGTGTGGAAAATGGTTTTCGCAATGACCTGTGCGCTGCGGGACATTTCCGGCAGCGAAAAGCAAACGGTGGTGATGGCGAAGGTGCCGCCCAGAACGATCAGAATCGCCGGCGCGTTGATAAACGATTTCGCCGATCCGCCCATGACGATGGCGGTGATCACCAGCCCGAAACCGCAAATCAGACCGATGATCGTGCCCAGGTCCATGACCGACTTGGTCCGGCCGGCGCGGAAGTTCGGGATTTCGCCGGCGCGCGCCTTCGCTCGGCCACCTGCCGTCGCGGGCGCGCCGCCAGGGGTGGCGGGTTTCGCCCCGCCCGGTGCCATCGTATGTGCGCCGCTGGGGGTGGCGGGTTTCGCCCCGCCCGGTGCCATCGTATGTGCGCCGCTGGGGGTGGCGGGTTTCGGTCCGCCCGGTGCCATCGTACGTGCGCCGCCAGGGGTGGCGGGTTTCGGTCCGCCCGGTGCCATCGTACGTGCGCCGCCTTGTGCCATGGGATCCGCCTTTACACCCGGTCGGTTTTGATGATCTCGGTCATCGTCACGCCGAGGCGATCATCGATAACCACCACTTCGCCGCGGGCGACAAGGCGGTTGTTGACGTAGATATCGATCGCCTCTCCCACCTTGCGGTCGAGTTCGACGACGGCGCCACGGCCCAGCTTGAGCAGTTGGCTTACCTGCATGGTCGACTTTCCAAGCACGGCGGATACCTGGACCGGTATGTCGTAGACCGCCTCCAGGTCCTTGGCATTGCGTGGCAAAGCGGGGTCGTCGGAGGCCTTCTTCGGTTCCGCCTCCGCTTTCGCGGCCGCCGGTTCGACCTCGCCCTCTTCGAGTTCCGCGAGTTCGAGCTCTTTCTCTTCAGCCATAGTCGGCTCCTTGGACCAGAGGTTAACCGCCCGTCGTGGCGGCGGTCGTCTCTTGGGCGCCGGCATGGCCGGTGTCGGCCGGCGTTTCGTTTACGCCGCCATCACCGGCGTCATCCCGGCCGTTACCGGCATCGCCTTCTGCGCCCTCGGCGCGTGGTTCGCCGGCGGCTGCGTCGGCGCCGCTGTCGGCGCCCTCGGCGGGTGTTTCTCCGGCCTCCCCGGCGACCGCCGCGGGGCCGCCCGGTGGCGCGATGTCCGGCGTCCCTTCGGCCGCCGGTTCCGAAACGTCCCTGTTTTCATCCGTCTCGGCATCGGCGCCGTCCTGCGGATGGGGCACGGTCGGTCCTTGCGCGCTTTCGACTGGCGCTTCGGGCGCGCCGTCGGGGGCCGCCTCGGCGCGCTCCCGGCCGGCGCCCGGGTCCGAGGTTTCGGCGTCGCAACCCATGTTGCGCTCGATGATCGCGTCGATGCCCTTCCACATGGCGGCGGTGTCCCGCTCGGCGCCGCCGTCGCGCCATTCTATGCGGCAGTCGCCCATCGGCAGATCGGCATCCCCCGATACCGTTACCCTGCCTTCGGCGGCGGTGCCGGCGGTGTGGGCGTCGATCCGTTGGGCCAGGGGATCGCGCAACTCGGGGTTCACACGCACGACCACCGGGGAATCGTTCAACACCTTCTCCATGGCCGTCTCGGCCACCCTTTCCACCTCGCCCAGGGCGTTGCGCGAGGCGAGGTCGGGAAACATCTTGCGGGCGATGGTGATGGCCACGGTGATGGCGTTGCGGGCGGTGTCGGTGTTGGCTTCGTCCTGCATCCGGAAAAGTTCGGACAGGCGCTCCATAAGCACCGTCAGGGACTCCGTGATGTGGTGTTCGGTGGTGGTCGCGGCGGCGCGGATCCCCTCTTCCTTACCCGCGGCAAAGCCTTCCTCGCGCGCCGCGTCCACGTCCGCCTGGCTGAACGTCGGGATCCCGCCTTCGGGGTGTTCCTGGTTCGCTTCCCCTTCGCCTGTCTCCGAGGAGTCGAAGGTCGTATTGAAGAGGAATTTTTTTACCGCCGTCATGTCCGTGACATTCGCCTAATACACCAGTTCGTCGTCTTCGCCGCCGCTGGAGATCATGATCTTGCCGTTGTCGGCCAGGGCCTTGGCTCAGGTTGCCGGCCGGCCGTCCTGGTACATCCAGGACCGCACTATGGAAAGGGCTTCCTCGGGGTGCTTGTCGACGATCTCGCCCACCTTTTTCACCGACGAAGCCTTGACCCGGCCCTCGACCCGGTCGATGTCGATCAGTTCCTCGAAATGTTCTTCTTCGGCCGGCGCGCTCGCGCCCGGCGCCTGCACCGCGCCGCTACCGGGGCCGGACAGGGCCGGTGTGGCGCTGGCCTGATCGGTAAGCAGGTTTGCGCCGCCCCCCGGGACCGCCGCGGGAATGGCCTCGAAGGCCCGGGTAACAAGAGGCCGGACCACCAACAGTATGACCAGGATGGCGACGATGCTCAGGACCAGGATCTCCGCCATGCGCAGGAGGTCGTTCTTTTCCAGGCCGAAGAACAGTTCCAGGGGCTGTTCCTCGGAGTCGTCAACGTCCGCGAACTCCATATTGATGACCTCGACCGTGTCACCCCGGTCGACGCTGAAGCCGATGGCGGTGCGCACCAGTGTCGCGAGCAACTCCATTTCGGCCTCGCTGCGCGGCTGGTAGGTGATATTGCCGTCGGCCGCGAACTTGCGGGAACCGTCCACCAGCACGGCGACCGAGAGCCGGTGGACGACGCCGGATTCGCGCACATGGTTGATGACCTTCTTCGAAATCTCGAAGTTGACGGTCTCCTCGATGCGGCTTTCAGACGTGCTCCTGCTGACGTTGTCGCCGCTGCCCAGGTTCGGGTCGGGCAGGTTGCCGGCCACGCTGACCGGCATATTTCCCTCGGCGTCCCTGCTGCTCGACGTCTCCTCGGTGCTCTGGGTCGAGCGCACCACCTGGCCGTCGGGGTCGTACCATTCCTCGGTGGTGCTGATGCGGTCGAAGTCCATATCGGCCGATATTTCGGCGCGTACCTTGCCGAATCCCACGGTCTTCTCGAGCAGTTCCTCGATGGTCCGGGCGAGACGGCCCTCGAAGGCCCGCCGCCGTTCCTCGGCCTTGGCGGCCAGGGCGCCCGGGCCGTCGTCGTCGAAGCCGCGGGCCAGCAGGGTGCCCTTGTCATCGACGATGGAAATGCGGCTCGGGATCAACGACGGTACGGCGGCGGCGACAAGGTGTTGGATGGCCATCACCTGCGACTTGTCGAGGCGGCCGGCGCCGCGCATCCTGAGGATGACCGAGGCGCTGGGTTTTTGCACCTCGCGGCTGAACAGCCGCCGCCTCGGCATCACCAGGTGCACGCGGGCCGAACGCACGCTGCCCAATGTGCGGATGGTGCGGCCCAACTCGCCTTCCAGGGCGCGCGACAGGTTGATGTTCTGGACGAAGTTGGTGGTGCCCAGCGAATCGGCATTGTCGAAGATCTCGTAGCCGATGGTGCCGCCGTTGGGCAAACCCTGGTCCGCCATGCTCATGCGCAGCCTGAACACGGTGTCCTCGGAGACGTAGACCTGGGTGCCGCCGTTGCGCAGTTCGTATGGCGTCTTCGTGCTTTCCAGTTGGGCCACGATACGCGACGAATCGCCCAAATCCAGGTCGCCATACAGAAGGGCCATCGGCGAGGTCGTCAGCCGGGCGGTCAAAAAGATGAAAAAGGCGATCAGGGCAACGCCCACGCCTCCCATCACCGCCAGGCGCATGGGGCCCAGATTCCTCAGGGCCTGCATGATGGTGTCCACTCGACTCCCCTTGTTTTGAGCTCGAAACGCCTGCCGTTTTCCGCGGCCGCGCCAATCCCTTTATCGGGAGGGAGAGCCTAGCGAGGGGATCGTGAAAGAGTGGTTAAAACCCGGCAGATTTTGCCTAGTTTTTACCCGAACTATTTGGTGTAGGTGCGGACGATTTGGTCGAGGGTGGAAAAGGGCCCGAGGCGAGGTTCGGGGCCAATGCGAGGTTCGGGGCCAATGCGGTACTCCTTGGTGCGCGTGGCGCGCAGCCCCGCCAGGCCGTGCTCATCCAGCAGGCGTTGCCAGGAGCGGAACTCGTCGACGGAGAGGGCGTAGCGGTCGCAGGCCTCCTCGAGGGAAATCAGCCCGGCACGTACCCCGGCCACGACTTCCGCCTTGCGGCGCATGACCCACCGCTTGGTATTCGGCGGCGGCAGGTCGTCCCGGGTCATGGGCACGCCGGTGGGGCCCAGGGCCTCGCGGGAGTGCGCGTTGCCGGGATGATGGGGCTTGTGCTCGGTCATTGGCCGTTTCGGTATTCCTGAACGCTTTCACCTTCCGTATATGCTAACCCCGTTAAAGAACCACTAATGAATAGGGTTTGAATTCGGTTAATGACATCGGGACGTCGCCTCGCGCGGATGGCGCGCCAAACCTCGGGGTGAAAATGAAATGGTCCCGGCGACGGCCGGATGGCCGCGCCGGGACCAGGGTGGGGACGGTGGTCGTGGTCGTGGTCGTGGTTGTCAGGTGTCGTTAGGTGAGCGGGTTACCGCTTGATGCGCAACAGCTCCTCCAGCATGTCGTCGGTTGTGCTGATGATCTTGGCGGAGGCCGAAAACGCCCTCTGAACCACGATCATCTTGGTGAATTCCTCGCCGATGTCGACGGTGGAGGCCTCCAGGGCCCCCTGGATGATCTGGCCGGCGGGGCCGTTGTCGGCCACGCGCAAGGTGACGTCGCCCGAACCCTCGGTGGCGCTCCAAACGTTGCCGGTCTTGGATTCCAACCCGTTGACGTTGACGAACGTGGCGATGGGGATTTGGTAGATGGGCCGGGTTTCGCCATTGTCGAACAGGGCGGTCACCAGGCCCCTGGTGTTGATGGTGACCCCGGCAAACGTGCCGAACCGGGATCCGTTCTGGTTGATGAAAACGGGGGTGAACGCGGCGCCGAACTGGGTGAAGCCGTCGGCGACACCGACGGTGCCCAGATCCAGGGTGATTTTCTTCGACGACCCGGAGGCGTCGTTCATGTCCGAGGCGCCGCTGGCGAAGTCCAGGATCTCGAGCTTCTTCACGTTGAAGGTGCTGGGCAGGCCGTCGCTGTTGAAGATGATACCGTGGGTGGTCACTAACGCGAACGTGCCGCCGGCGGTAAACGTCGCCGTGCCGTCCGGCTCCGTCGGGACGTTGGTGAAACCGCCGGAGAAGACGACGTTGAAGGAGCCGCTGGCCAGGGACGAAATCACCAGGGTGTTGGGCACGCCCGACGGCGTGGGTTCCGAGGCGTCGTTGTTTTGCCGGGTCCTGATGGCCGTACCGCCGGTGGCGAAATTGGGGTCGTTGGCCTCGATGGACGACTCCAGGTCGGCCAGCATGTCGGCCAGGGTATCGCGGCGGATGGTGGTATCGTCGTCACTGGTGCTCCCCTCGGCCGTGGAGAAGGTATAGACGATGCCGTTGATGGTCATGGTGTCGGCGTCCGCCGGAAGGCCCGGGAACGTGAACTGGGCGTAGTCCCGGTAGATCGTGGCCGGCTTTTTCACCGTGAGACTGTTGTCCTGCGCCGTGATCCGGGTGCCGGTGCTGTCCAGCAGACCCGTCGGGTCGACCGTGATCGCCCGCGTGCCGTCGTCCTTGAACAGGATGGTGGTGGTGCTGGCGGCGCTGACCACGATCCGGTTGTTGGTATTGTCGAAGTCCGAATCGCTGGTGATGACCACGGCCACCAGGGACGCCACGTCCTGGGTCACGGTGGTGTTGGTGCGGACATCGACCTGCTTGACCGTCGCGGTGTCGGCGGGCGGGGTGCCGGTCGTGTTGAAGGCGTACGTGATGCCCTCGATGATCAAGGTGGCGCCGTCGTTCGGACGCCTGGCGATGCCGTTGCTGTCGAGGATGTCGAACTCGAGCTGGCCGGTGCTGTCGTAAACCAGCGCGGTGGGGCTGGTGCCGTCCTCGATGGTCAGGACGGCGGACCCCGAGGGCGGCGCCACGGACAGGTCCCACTGGTTTTCGGTCGGCGATTTCGTATAGACGAAGCTGATATTGGCCGCGTTGCCCAGGGAATCGAAGAACTGTACATCGGTCTTGTGGGTCGCGCCGGCGGTGTCGTTCGCCGGCAGGTTGGTGCCGATGCCGATGGTGCTGGTCGCCGACGCGGTGCCGCCGACCTGGCTCAGGTTCACCGTCGCCAGGTAGTCGGTGGAGACGATGTTCTGGTTGGAGACGGTGAGCGACGTGTTGGCGGGAATCACGGAGCCGTTGGCGTCCGTCGGCCAGGCCTGCAGGTAGAATCCGGCGGTGTTCCTGAGGAACCCCGATTTGTCCTGGAAGAACGAACCGGCGCGGGTGTACAGGAACTCGTTGCTGAGGGTCGGCGTATTGGCCTCGTTGACGACGAAATACCCCTGACCGGAGATGGAGATGTCGGTTTGCGAACTGGACGCCTGCAACAGGCCCTGTACGCCGGTGTCCTGGCGCGGCTTCGACTGCACGCCGCCGGCCGAAAACAATGTCGACGAGGTCTGCTTGGTGACCAGGGTCTGGAAGTCGACCCGGGTGTTCTTGTAGCCCACCGTGCTGACGTTGGTGATGTTGTCGGCGATGGCGCCCATGGCGCTGCTCTGGGCCGTCAGCCCGGAAACGCCTGAAGACAGTGCACCAAATAAGCTCATTTTCCTTCTCCTTCGATTTGCCGGCTCTTCGGCCGCGTGCGTTATAGGGTCGGGTCGGGCGGAGGATTGGTGTCTCCGCTTGACGATGCCGCGTCCGGCGGCGCGCTGGCCGGGGTCTCCTTGACCGAGAGGACGTCGTCCATGGACACGGTCACGTCGCTCAGGAACAGGGATATGGCGCCCTCGTCCACGCCGGCGCCGGTGACCCGGCCGAGGACGGTCTGCTCGACCTCGATCAGGTTGCCGCCCCTGTCCAGGGCGCCGACGACGACGGTGTAGACGCCGTCCGGCTGCTCACCGCCGCTGGCCGACTTGCCGTCCCACACGAAACTGTGTTTGCCGGCTCCGGTTTTGCCTTCGCCGACGAACACGGTCAGGCCGGAGGAATTCATGATGGTGATGGTGACGTTCGTGGCATTGACGCCGAGGTCGTAAGTGAACTCGGCCCGGCCGTTCTCCAGGGGCACCGTGTCGCCGGTGACCTCGACGGTGGTGCCGATGAAGTTGACCATGGCGGCGACCTGCGAGGTCTCCTGCAGGTTCAGCAGCTTCTCCAGGTTGGCGTTCTGCTGGATCTGCTGCTCGACGCTGGCGAACTGGATCAGCTGTGCGGTGAACTCGTTGGTGTCCAGCGGGTCGAGCGGATCCTGGTGCCTGAGCTGCGTGACCAGCAGGTTCAAGAAGCGGTTCAGCTCGTCTTGCAGCTTGACCTGCGACGTGGCCGACTTGGAGTTGCCGTCGACGTCGACCGTATCGGAGACTGTTCCGAGGATCATCTACCCATATCCTTTACGCGCGCCATTTCCCTCAGGCGCGAATGTCGATGCGGCCCTCGGCAATGATGCCGTCTCCGTAGCCGGCGTCGGGCGCACCCTCGTCGTCCGGTCCGGCCGCGGCCGTTTCGTCGTTCGGCGGGCCGGAGTCCTGGGACCCGTCCTCGGGCGCCTGATCGCCTTGTCCGCGCAGGTTGAAGCTCAAGCTTCCCGAATCCGTCTGCAGACCGGCGTTCTGGAGCGCCCGCTCCAATTCGCGGGCGTCGCGCTGCAACAGATCCAGGGTGTCCTTGTTGTCGGCGGTGACCACGGCGATGACCCGGCCGTCGTGACCCACCTCGAGTTGCACGTCGATGCGGCCCAGGGAAGCGGGCTTGAGCTGGATGGTGATCCTGTCCATGCCCGCCTTGAGGGCCTTGGTGATGTGGACCGAGACCTGATCGGCCACCCCCGGCCGCGGGCCGGCGGCCCGCTGGGCGTTGGCCGTGGCGGAGGACGCCGGCTGCTGGGTCTGAAGTGTCTCGCCGACGGCGCCCGCGCCCACTTGCGCGATGGTTCCGCCGGTCCCGGCCAGGGGCTGGAATGTGGCCGCATTGACGAGCACGGGACCCTGGACGGACCCTGTGGCTTCCGTTCCGGCCGCGGCCTGCGCCGCCTGGATGTTCGCCGGCTGGCCTTGGCCGGCGTTGCCGGACGGGTGGGTGGCCGCCGGGTTCGAGCCGGCGGCGCCGCGCAGGGACTGGCCGTTTTGGGGCTGGTTTCCGGCCGTGCCGGAGAGGACCGTAGACGCGGCGAGGTTGGAACTGGGTTGCGAAACCAGGGTCGCCGCTTCGTTGGTGACGGCGACACGCACCGAGACGGGGGTGCCCTCGCCCACGGCCCTGGACAGGGCCGCGGCCTGGGCCGCCGCGCCGTTGTTGGGGTTGGCGGCCGTATTGGCCGGCGCTCGGGCGCCGGGGGTGGCTTGCGGCTGTTGGCCCTGTGCGTTGGTTTGCGGGCGGTTGGCGTCGCCCTGGACCGGAGTCTCCTTGGCCACGGCGGCCATGGCGGTGGACAGTCCCTGTCCGGGGCGCTCGCCGGTCTGTCCAACCGCGTTGCCGGAAAGTTTCGAGGCCTGCGCCGCCGCCAAGCTGGCCAGCACCTGACCGGCGTGTTCGGTGCCGAAAACCGCCTGAACGACGTTCAGGTCGGTCCCGGCGATGTTCGTCCCGCCGCCCTGGTGAGAAGGCTCGCCGGTGGCGGACGGAGTCTCGGCGGTCGTCCCGTCGTTGGGATTCGAGGCCTCGGTGGCCGCGGCGTCGCCTTCCGGGTCCGTGGACGCGGCCGCCGAATCGCTCTCCCGCGGTGTCTCGTCGCCCTGGGGCGGCGGGTCTCCGGGGTCGTCCGTCCGCGCCGTGCCCTGGTCCGCGACCCGGTCGTTGCGGGGATCGGCGTCGGGGGTATCGCGGCCGGCGTCGGGCCGATCGTCGCCGCGCCCGGCGTCGTCGAAGCGGTCGTATCCATCGTCGCCGGCGGGTGCCGGTGGTTCGGCGGGGTCCGGATCGGTCGTGTTCCAGGCCAGGTCCGTAAGCGCGTCGAAGCCTGTTCCAACGCGGACGCCGCTCTGCTGCAGGAGATCGGTGAAGGAGACCGAAAACCGGCCCGCCGTGGCGTTGCCGCCGTTGTGGCCCTGGGGGACGATGTCCGTGGAGCCCCCGCGTTGGATCGACAATTCATCCATAGCCAATTTTTTCCAAGATACTGATTCCGGCTCCTCTCGTAGCAATTCGCGGGCCAACCCGGCATCTGCGTCTAAGCCATTGAAAATGGGTTAGAAAAATCATCGGGATCGTGAAGGGGGCGGCAAAATCCTGGCCCCGCCCGGCAAAATCTGCTGACGTTGCCGGTCAGGGTCTGCCGGTTGCGCCGGCGCCCGGCGCCAGGCAAGGCAACGGCCCCGCGAGGGGGCCGCCAAGGAATCCTGGACCGTTCGTTGCCGGGGGCGCCGGTTATCGGGGGATCACCGCTAATACCAAGGGGCGCTGATCATGGCCCCTAGAGATCGCGTAGGCGGCTCGTCGGGTAGGAGGAAAGTTGCAGGCGATGCGGCGCATCGTCAAAACTTTTCGACGCCCTCCGACGGGCCGCATACGCGACCGCAACGGCGGCTTACCAAAGCTTTCGGACGGCGGCGCGC
>JADFHR010000047.1 GCA_022567015.1 Pseudomonadota bacterium | reverse complement strand
CTCACCCTGCGCGCGTTGCGCCTGTTGCAGGAGGCGGACGTGGTCGTCTACGACCGCCTCGTCGGGCCGGATATCCTGGACTACGCACGGCGCGACGCGGAGCGCATCTATGTGGGCAAGGGCAAGGGCCGCCACACCCGGACCCAGGCCGAGATCAACGCCCTGATATGCGCGCGGGCGAAGGCCGGCCAGCGGGTGGTCCGGCTCAAGGGCGGCGATCCGTACATCTTCGGCCGCGGCGGCGAGGAGATGGTCTACTTGCGCCGCGCCGGCGTCCCCGTGGAGGTCGTGCCCGGCATCACCGCGGCCGCCGGTTGCGGCGCCTCCGCCGGCATTCCCCTGACCCACCGCGATTATGTTTCCGCCGTCACCTTCGTCACCGGGCACGCCACGTCGGGCGAGCCCGATCTCGACTGGGCGGCGCTGGCCACCGGCCGGCACACCCTGGTCGTGTACATGGGCGTGTCCACCGCCGGCACGGTGGCGCGCCGCCTGATCGAACACGGCATGGACCCGGCCACGCCCGCCGCCATCGTCGAGAACGGCACCCGGGCGGACGAAGTCGTGGTCATGGGCACGGTGGCGGACCTCGAGCGCATGGTGGCCGCCAACCGGATCGTCGGCCCCGCCGTGATCATCGTCGGCGACGTGGTGCGCCTGGCGGGCGAAGAGGCGCTGCCGGCCCTGGCGCGCGCCGCCGCCGTTTGAGGATGGAGAAGACGATGGCGCTGCAGGTGGTGACCGCGAACAGGATCGGCGACGGCACGGTCGTTTACCTGACCCGGGTCGGCGGCTGGTCCGAGCGCATCACCGACGGCCAGGTGAGCCGCAGCGACGAAGAACGGGACGCCCTCATGGCCGTCGCCCGGGCGAAGGCGGAGATACCGGAGGTGGTCGAGCCATACGTCATCGACGTCGTCGAGGAGGCCGGCGTCGTCCGGCCGGTGCGCTACCGCGAGGAGATCCGGGCCCAGGGGCCGCCGATCCATCCCGCGTTCGGCCAACAGGCGGCAGGGGGATAGCCCGGGCCATGTACCGCTACGACGAATACGACCAGACCCTGGTCGACGAGCGGGTCCGGCAGTTCCGCGGCCAGGTCGCGCGCCGGCTTGCCGGGGAGTTGACGGAGGACGAGTTCAAGCCGCTCCGCCTCATGAACGGGCTCTATCTGCAGCTCCATGCCTACATGCTGCGGGTGGCGATCCCGTACGGCCTGCTGTCTGCGGTGCAGATGCGCAAGCTCGCCCATATCGCCCGGCGCTACGACAGGGGCTACGGCCATTTCACCACGCGCCAGAACATCCAGTACAACTGGCCCAGGCTGGAGGACACGCCCGACATCCTGGCCGAGCTGGCGAGGGTCGAGATGCACGCCATCCAGACCAGCGGCAACAGCTTCCGCAACACCACCACCGACCAATACGCCGGCGTCGCCGCCGACGAGATCGAGGACCCGCGCGTCTACTGCGAGATCATCCGCCAGTGGTCGACCCTGCACCCCGAATTCTCGTTCCTGCCGCGCAAGTTCAAGATCGCGGTCACCGGCGCGCCCAACGACCGCGCGGCGGTGCGCCTGCACGACATCGGCCTCATCATGCGCCGCGGGGACGCCGGCGAGACCGGTTTCGAGGTCATCGTCGGCGGCGGCCAGGGGCGCACCCCGTTCGTCGGCCCGACGATCCGCGAGTTCCTGCCCAAGAAACACCTGCTGTCCTATCTGGAAGCGATCATGCGCGTCTATAACCAGCTCGGGCGGCGGGACAACCTGTTCAAGGCGCGCATCAAGATCCTGGTGCACGAGGTGGGCGCCGAGAAGTTCACCGCAATGGTCGAAGAGGAGTGGCAAAACATCAAGCGCGACATCAAGGACGGCGCGCTCGACCTGCCCGCCGAAGAGGTCGAACGCATCCGCGCCCACTTCGCGCCGCCGCCCTACGAAACCCTGGCCGCGGCCCAGCCCGCGTTCGAGGAGAAGAAGCGCGCCGACGGGGCGTTCGCCACCTGGGCGGACACCAACCTCGCCGCTCACAAGGTGCCGGGCTATGCCATCGTGAACCTGTCCCTGAAGCCCGTGGGCGGCATCCCGGGCGACGCCACCGCCGACCAGATGGACGCCGTCGCCGACCTGGCCGAGCACTACAGCTTCGGTGAAATCCGCGTCACCCACGAGCAGAACCTGGTGCTCGCCGACGTCAGGCGGACCGACCTCCATGCCCTGTGGCGCAAGCTGCGGGACATCGGGCTGGCGACGCCCAACCTGGGGCTTGTCTCCGACATCATCGCCTGTCCGGGGCTGGATTACTGCGGCCTCGCCAATGCCCGTTCGATCCCGGTCGCCCAGCGCATCGGCAACCGGTTCGCCGACCTCAAGCGCCAGCACGACATCGGCGAACTGAAGATCAAGATCTCGGGCTGCATCAACGCCTGCGGGCACCACCACGTGGGCCACATCGGCATCCTCGGCCTCGAACGCAAGGGCGAGGAGTACTACCAGATCACCCTTGGCGGCAGCGCCGACCAGGACGCCGCCATCGGCAAGATCGTCGGGCCGGCGTTTTCCAGCGAGGACGTGGTCGACGCGGTGGAAACGGTGGTCAACACCTATGTGGAGCTGCGCCAAAACGGCGAGCGCTTCATCGACACCTACCGCCGCGTCGGCAAGGAACCGTTCAAGGAGAGGCTCTATGCCGCTGATTAGGGACGGCGCGCCGGTGGACGACCCGTGGGTGACCGTCGACGACGGGACCCAGTTGCCCATGGACGGCCCGGCCATGGTCAGCCTGGAGCGCTGGCAGGCGCACCGGGACGAGCTTCTCGGGCGCAACGCGCCGCTCGGCATCCGGCTGAAAAGCGACCAGTCGCCGGCCCTCATCGCCGACGACCTGGACCGCTTCGCCGTGGTCGCGCTGGAGTTCCCGGTGTTCAGGGACGGGCGGGCGTACAGTCACGCGCGGCTGCTCAGGGAGCGGTACGGGTATCGGGGCGAGGTGCGCGCCGTCGGCGAAGTGCTGCGCGATCAGTTCCTGTTCATGGTCCGCTGCGGCTTCGACGCCCTCGAGGTGAGGGACGAAAAGGCGGTGGAGCAATGGCGCGAGGCGGTGTCGGAGATCAGCGTCGTCTACCAGCCCGCCGCCGACAGCGCCACGCCGGTCTGGGCGCTGCGCCGCCGCCGATACGCCGCCGAGTGAGCGGCCCTCAGCCGAGCCCGGCCCATGGCCCGCTGACGCCCCCATCGCGGCATATGACAGTCCCCTGACGGCCTGATAGAGTGCGCGCCTGGACCAGGGGCAGGGGAGGGAGCCGTGATCGTCGAACAAGTCTGGACCGGGAACGCCTACCGCAACTTCAACTACCTGATCGCCTGCCCGGAAACCGGCGAGGCGCTGGCCATCGATCCCCTCGATCACGTGAAATGCCTGGCCGCCGCCAAGCGGCACGGCTGGGACATCACCCAGGTGCTGAACACCCACGAGCACGGCGACCACATCGGCGGCAACCGGGCGGTGATCGCCGCCACGGGCGCCTCGCTGCTGGCCCACGAGAACGCGAAGGACAAGATCCCCGGCATCGACCGGGGCTTAAGCGCCGGCGACACGATCACCGTCGGCAAGACGGTGGAACTGGAGGTCCTGGACACGCCGGGACACACCATGAGCCACGTCTGCCTGTTGTCCCATACCGACCAGCCGGCCCTGTTCTGCGGCGACACCCTGTTCAACGCCGGGGCCGGCAACTGCCACGGCGGCGGCCACCCGAGCGCGCTGTACGGCACCTTTGCCACCCAGCTTGCCGGGCTCGCGGACGACACGCTCATTTACCCGGGCCACGACTACATCGCCAACAACCTGCGCTTTACGCTCGACCGCGAGCCCGACAACGGGCGCGCGGCGGCGCTGCTCGAAAACGTCGCCGACCAGGACCCGGACCAGGCCCTGGTCTCGACGCTCGGCCTCGAGAAGGAGGTCAACACGTTCTTCAGGCTGCACAGCCCGACGGTGATCAAAACCCTGCGCCAGGCCTTTCCCGACCTGCCGGACGATCCGGACCCGGAAACGGTGTTCCTGAAGCTGCGGGAACTGAGGAATAGCTGGTAGCGGGAGGCGTGCCCGATTAAGGGGGCACGATTAAGCGGACACCTTAACTTAATTCCCGTGTCCATCCGTGTTCATCCGTGTTCGATTGCCACCGTTCCCAGGCCAATGATCTTCCGCCCTCGACGCGCGGGGTCATTTGACACGGATGAACACGGATGGACGCGGATGAACAACGCTCCGGGGTCGCCGGAACACAACGGCGGGTGGCGATGCGCGGTGCCCCCGGCTATCGTGCGATCCTGTATAACGTCGAGAAATTCGAATTTTTTCCGCGGCGGTGAACGTGGAGGTCACTGGGCCCGCCGTTCCTCCGGGCTCCGCCGGTCCCATTGCACGCGCCTGTCCGGAACGCTGCGCCGTTCCCCCTGGGAGCGCTTTTCCAGGCCCGTCCACGCCGGCGATGCCGTCGTCGACTGCCGCCTGTCCGACCCCGACCTGATTTCCAAATCCAGCCGTCTGTCCGGGATCGACCGTCTTTCCCGGCCCCACCGCCGTCCGACTTCGGCGCGCCGGTCCCCGCCGGCCCGTCTGTCCCCGCTGGCTTGTGGCACCTCTTCCTGCCGCCGCTCCCGGTAACCCCTTTTGTCCCTCACCATCGGGGAATCCTCCCGGATTTCGGTGTAAACGGTTTCCAGGTTCTTCAATAAAGGATACAACTTTTCACGAGCCGAACGCACGTATGTTTTGGGGCCGGGATCGTCGCCGACGTCGATCGCCTCCCCCGTGGTGTCCAAAGGCGCGGTGACAGGGAACCAAGGTGTCCGGGCAAATGAAGGAAGGGTCCCCTGCGGGCCACGACCAATCCTCCGGTCAGCCCCAGCTTCGCGATATCTCCGACGAGGCGCTGAGCCGTATTCTCGCCTTTCATCGGAAGTGGCTGGAATCGGAAGGCAAGGAAAGCACCAGGGCCAACCTGACCCGCGCCAGGCTGCTCAAGGCCGACCTCCGTGTCGCCAAACTGCGCGAAGCCGACATGCGCCGGGCCTATCTGCGCGTCGCCAGACTCCAAGGCGCCGACCTGCGCGCCGCCAAGCTCCAGGGGGCCGACCTGCGCGTCGCCAACCTCCAGGGGGCCGACCTGCGCGGTGCCAATTTCCAGAAGGCCGACCTGCGCGTCGCCCAATTGCAAAAGGCCGACATGCGCAAGGCCGACCTGGGGGACGCCAATCTCATCCAGGCCAATCTCCAGGAAGCCAACCTGCAAGAAGCCGTGCTCGTGCGCGCCAACCTCCAGGGCGCCGACCTGCGCGGCGCCAAACTGCAGAAAGCCGACCTGGGCGGCGCCAATCTGCGCGCGGCGGACCTGCGCAAGGCGGATTTCCACGAGGCCAAACTGGTCCGGGCCGACCTTCGGGGGGCGAAACTCCAGAAGGCTTCCCTGCTTGGCGCCGACCTTCGCGAAGCCAACATGCACGCCGCCGATCTGGACCAGGCGGACCTGCGCGTCGCCAATCTCCAGGGTGCCGACCTTGGCGCCGCCAACCTCCGCAAGGCCGACCTCAGGGTGGCCAAGCTTCCGGCCGCCGACCTGGCCGGCGCCAACCTCCAGGGCGCCTTTCTGCGCGCCGCCAACCTGGAGAAAGCCAACCTTGTGGCGGCCAATCTCCAGGGCGCCAATCTCCAGGGCGCCGATCTGCGCGGCGCCAACCTGCAAGGCGCCTACCTTCAGGGGGCCGACCTGTGGGGCGCCTACGTCCAGAACGCCAACCTGTGGGGAGTGCACCTTCAGGGGGCCAACCTGCGCAAGGCGGTTTTCCAGGGCGCCAACCTCATCCAGGCCGATCTCCACGGCGCCAACCTTCAGGGTACGGACCTGCGCGTGGCCAGACTCCAGGGCGCACGTCTCCGCGTCACCCAGCTCCAGGGGGCCAACCTGCGTGCCGCGAAACTGCAGAGAGCCGACCTTGCGGGCGCCAAGCTCCAGGGGGCCAACCTGAGGGGCGCCAACCTGCAGGAGGCCAATCTCAAGGGTGCCAACCTGCAGGGCGCCAACCTCCAGGGCGCCGACCTTCGCAAGGCCGTCCTCCACGGCGCCGACTTGCGGGACGCCAGGAACCTGACCCAGGTCCAGCTTGACAAGGCGTCCATGGACCGCGCCACCCGGCTGCCCGACGGCCTGACCATCGGGCCGGGCGAGGAATAGGCCCGGCGCCCCGGCGCCTGTTCCGCCGCGGCCCTAGGCCGGGGCGGTGAGCTTTTTCACCCGGACGGGTTCCTCGAAGCGGCAGATCTTGTTCAGGTTTCTCACCTTCGCGATCTGGGCCTCGGTCAACGTCGATCCGGCGGCGAGGATGAGACGGCCGGTGTCCAGTTTCAGGTCCGATTTCAGGAGATGCCCGGTCAGCAACCCGCTGACCGGCAGCTCGGCGAAGGAGTCCTCCTTCTCGGCCGCCTGTTCGGTCTGGGTGGCGAAATATTTGCGGACACGGGCCAGAATTTTCGGGTCGTACCGCCCGCTGTCGTGCTCAAGCGCGGCGAACGCCCGCGCCGACGGAATCAGCCCCGTGCCCTGTCCGGCCAGGTCATTGAGTACCTTGAGCACCCTGGCGCCGACCGGGATGTCGGTCCCCGAGGCGCCGTCCCCGGGGAAGCCGCTGCCGTCGAACCCCTTGTCCTGGTAGTAGACGATCTCGGCGATGGCTTTCATGCGCGGAATATTCTCGATCAGTTGCCGGCCGGTCTCGGGCACCCGGGCAATGATATCCTCCTCCACCGGTGTCAATTTCTCGCCCGCACGTTTCTTGGCCAGGAGTTCCGGGGGAACCGCCACCTCGCCGATGGGGGACAGCATTGCCGCGATCTCCAGCTGCCAGGGGTGCGGCAAACCGAGGAGCACCGCCACCCTTTGCGCCCAGTCGCGAAGTTTGGTCGCCCGGCCGAAGGCCTCCGGATCGATCATCGACAGGACCTCGCTCAAGACCCTGACGCTGCCGGCCAATGTCTGGGCAAGAAGCTCGCGTTCCGCGGTGACAAGCCGGTATTGCTGAATCCCCGCTTCGATCCCCTTGGCGA
This sequence comes from Pseudomonadota bacterium, assembly GCA_022567015.1. Classification (GTDB taxonomy): domain Bacteria; phylum Pseudomonadota; class Alphaproteobacteria; order Rhodospirillales; family 2-02-FULL-58-16; genus JACZQZ01. The sequence continues at coordinate 8,614 of JADFHR010000047.1, read as the reverse complement.
GGGTTTCCGGGGGGCAGGGCTTGGTGTAGAAGCGGAATATGTTGCCCTGGTTGACGGCGTCGATGGCGGTCTGTTGATCGGCGTTACCCGTCAGCATGATGCGCACGGTATCGGGGGTCGCCTTTTTCAAGGCCCCCAGCACGTCGATGCCGTTCATCCCGGGCATGCGCATGTCGCAGACCGCCACCGCGAACGGACCCTCGGACTTCACCAGGTCCAGCGCCGGTTCCCCCCCCTCGGCGGTGGAGACGTCGAAACGCCCGCGAAGCTGACGTTTAAGCCCGGCCAGCACGTTTGCCTCGTCATCGATCAGCAGCACCTTGACCTTGTCAGTCATTCACGGTCCCTTTCTGTTCGAGGGACCGGTAGATTTCCGCCCACGCCGGCAGGCGCTCGATAACGCCGGCTTCCCTCAGATATTCCTGGTCGAGGGAGGAACCCACGAGTTCCCCGGAGTCTTGCCCGTCCCAATCGCCGCGGGTCAGGTACTGGGCCGCGTGCAGGGCCAACAACGCATTGACCCGGCGGCAGCAGCACCGGCGGGGCTCGTGGTGATAGGCGACCGCCTCGACAATGGGGTCGACGAATCCCCAAAGCCCCAGCAGATAGGCTCCGAGTTCCGCATGGTTGGCGCCGAAGACCCGGCGTTCCGCCTCGGTGATGGCAAGGCCGTCGTCCTCGACCAGGGAGACGACCTTCTTGAACCTGGCGGGCCAACGGGCGATGAGGACCAGGGTTCCGACATGGGAAAGCACGCCGGCGCAACACGCCTGATCGGTGACGAGCGTGTCGAGATTTTCGGCCTCGGCGATGGCTTTTGCCAAAGCACCGACACCAAGGCAGCGCCGGCTCAGCCGTTCCATGGTGAGCGCTGTTTCGGCATCTCCGCGGAACTGGCTGAAGAATCCGGCCACCAGGACCAGCGCCCTGATGGTATCGAAGCCAAGCAACTGGACGGCCTCGAGAGGGCTGGTGACTTTCGTCGGAAGCCCGAAGTAGGCCGAATTGGTCAACTTCAGGGTCTGGGCGGCCATGGCGACGTCGAGGGAGATTTTCTCCGCCAGGGATACCGCCGAGGCGTGCGGGGAATTAAACTCGTCTAAAAGTTCGAGATAGACCGCGGACGGGGTGGGAAGAGTCTGCAGGCCGGCCACCAGGCTGCGAAGGTCTTCGGAGTCGAGGAACTTGCGCAGGGAGAGCGTTCGCTCGACGGTGTCGATCAGGTCCCGGTGGTCGCATGGCTTGGCCAGGTACTGATGGGCCGGCCCAACGGTCCGCAGGACGCTCTCTTCCTTGGCAAAGCCGGACAGAATGATGCGTATGACCTGGGGATGGCGCTTTCGAACCTCGGTAAGCAGTTGAGCCCCGTCCATCCCGGGCATGCGCATGTCCGAAACCACGACGTCGAACGATGCCTTCTCCATGGCTTCCAGGGCCTTCGCGCCGCTTTCTGCGAAGACCATCTCCCATTTTCCGCGCATCTCCCTGAGCATGCGGCGGAGCCCTTGGAGGATCTTGATCTCGTCATCGACGAAAAGAATCCGGCTTTTCATCAGGCGTCCCCGGACGGTTTCGTCTGGCCGTCAAGGGGAAGGCGAATGACGAAGGTGGTTCCCTTCCCTTCCTCGGTCTCGAAGAAGATTTTTCCGCCGTGCTTGTTGACGACGATGTCGCGGCAGATCGCCAGCCCCTGTCCCGTCCCCCTGCCCACCTCCTTGGTGGTGAAGAAGGGATCGAAGATCTTGTCGCGTATGTTGGCGGGGATGCCGTTGCCGGTGTCGGCCACCTTTATTTCCACCCACTCGCCGTCCTTGCGTGTGGAGACGCGGATGCGCCCCTGGCCCTCGCCGGCGGAGGCCTCGATGGCGTGGGCGCCGTTGACGATCAGGTTGAGGAACACCTGGTTTAACTCGCCGGCGAGACACACCACGGGCGGCAGCGCGGCATCCAGGTCCATGTCCACGTCGGCGACATGCCTCCATTCGTTCCGGCACACCGTGAGCGTGCTCTCGATGGCGGCATTCAAATCCGCGGCCGCTTTTTCTTTCGTGCCCGGGTGGGAGAACTCTTTCATGGCGAGGACGATGCGCGACACCTGATCGACCCCGCCCAGCGATTGCTCGGTGGCCGCCGGCAGCTCTTCCACAAGGTAGTCGAGATCGGCCTTCTCGACGGCTTTGTCCACGGCGGCGATGGTGTCGCCAAGGACGCCCGTTTCGCGGGCGGCCTCGGCCAGCGTCTCATATGCCGCGAGAACGGTGGCGATATCGCCGTGGGCCTTGCCCAGGAAGCGCAGGTTGTCGCCGATGTACTGGATGGGCGTGTTGATCTCGTGGGCGATGCCGCCGGCCAGTTGGCCGACGCTGGCGAGCTTCGAAGCCTGGATAGCCTCCCATTGTGCCTCCTTCAACTCGCGGATATCGCGGAACGATATGATGGCGCCGCGGCGCTTGGCGTTTTCGAGAAGCGGCGAACACGCGTATGCCACATTGAGGGATTTGCCTTCGTTGGTGACGAACACGGCATCGTCGTTGCGCAGGGTTTCGCCGGTTTCGGCCACGCGGCGGAAGGGACTGGCGGCGAATTCGGTGGCCTTCGCCCCCTCGCGCAACAGGAAGATGTCGTCTGCATCCCGCCCTGCAAGCTTCAAGCCGCCTTCGCCGAGCAGCAGCGTTTCCGCCGACCGGTTGGCGAAAACGATGTGGCCGTAGGTATCCAAGACAAGCACGCCTTCGAACAGGTTCTCGGTAATCGCGTGCAGGCGTTGTTCGCTTTCCCGATGGGCGGATTCCATGCGCCGGCGCACGGCGATCTCCTCACTCAGCCCCCTGGTGCGCTCGGCCACCTGCCGCTCGAGGTCCTTCCGCGCGTTCCTGAGCCTCTCTTCGTTCAGTTTGCGCTCCGTGATGTCGCGGAGGATGCCGACGAACATGCGTTGCGCCTCCAATCCGATCTCGGAGACCGCCAGCTCGACGGGAAAGACGGAACCGTCCTTGCGCCGCCCTTCCACCTCGCGCTCGATGTCGATGATCTTTTTCTCCCCGGTTTCCAGATACCTCCCGATGTAGCCATCGTGTTCGTCACGGTAGGGCGCGGGCATGAGAACCGTGACGTTCCCGCCCACGACCTCGTCCCGGGCGTAGCCGAAGATTTTCTCGGCCGCCGGATTGAAGGTTTCAATGATGCCGCGCTCGTCGATGGTGATGATGCCTTCGACCGTGTTGTCCAAGATGGACCGGATACGGGCCTCGCTGTCCGCCAGTGCGCGGGCGCCGTCCTCAAGCCGCCGGAAGAGGAAGTAGGTGCTGACCATCAGGCCGGTGAGTACCAGGATGTAGCTGGCTTTCTTGAGCAGGTGGGCGGCGTCGAACATGGTGTCGAACAGGCTTCCCGAAAAGGACATGAAGACCGCCTGCCCGATGACCCCGACGATGAGGGAAAGCACCAGCCAGTGTTCGAAGGTTTCGTATTTCCAGCGCCCCTTGCGCAGATAGCCGGCCAGCGCCAGGGAGAAAAAGAGCGCCGGAACGAATTCCTCCGGTCGGTGGAACAGCAGTTCCGGGTAATAGGCCCTGGGCAGGGGTACGAAGGCGAAGAACAGAAAGCTGGCCAGGGTCATGAGGCCGACGCCGAGGTAGACCGTGGTTTCGCCGATCCGGCCCCGCGGACCCAGGCGCTCCTCCCGTTTCCAGGCGACCCAGCTCAGCCACAGGAGAATGGAGAGGAAAACGCGAGAGGCGACCCAGCTCCAGGGAATGAGCGATGGCAGGCCGGATGGGAAGTTAGCGGCGAAGAACGACGACGTGACGACGGCGTGGTAGCCGTCGAGAAAGGCGGTGCCCAGGAAACCACTGCCGACGAACAGAAGGGTGGAGGTCTTGCGGGTGTAATAGCGGACCAGCGCCATGGCGCCTACGGTCGCGGCGAGCAAGGTGGCGACCACCTCCATGAGGGTGTGAAGCTCGATCGTCCCTTGCCACGTGGTATCGCGGACACCCACGTACAGGATCAACAGCGCAATGGAAACGAGAACGTATGTGGCGGCTCTGCTTTTGGCCCTGTCGGCACCGCGCCGGTGTATTTCGGCCTGTTGTTGGCTCTTGTGCTCCATGGTCGGACTTCCGGACCCCGGTGAGCGGCTGGACCTGGCTATCTCGGAAAATTTAGAGGCCAGGCCGTGTTCATCCGTGCGCGAATGAACCGGAAGGCGACGGCGGACGCTTGCCCGCCGCGGGATGCCGCCGGGTTCCGGGTCTGCGATACTTCTCGTATTTGGCGGTAAATGCTAAATAATTCAATTATACAAATGTACTTTGAGTTTATATTAAATCATAAAACGAATAAGATAATTATTTTTCTATTGTAGATTGATATATCAAGACATGGCCGGGCGTGGGGGCCATTTGTTAACCATGACGGAAGCGCCGTTTCCCGGATCCGTTCGGGGCCGACCGGCGCGCCCGGTGGCGATTCAACAGCCGATCGGTCCCTTCCCACGGCGCAAATCCACTTGACATATCGCGTTTGCCCCTCATTTTTAATGGTGACCAATATGGTCATAATTATGGGAGAGGTCGGTTTCGTGAGGTTGAGCACCAGGGGACGGTATGCGGTGATGGCAATGGCGGACTTGGCCGGCTACGGCGGCGGCTCGCCCAGGGCGCTGGCGGACATCGCGCAGCGCCAGGTGATCTCCCTGTCGTACCTTGAGCAGATTTTCGCGCAGTTGAGGCGAAACGATCTGGTCAAGAGCGTGCGCGGCCCGGGCGGCGGATACCTCCTCGCCCGCCCGCCCGCCGAAACGGCCATAGCCGACATCATGATGGCGGTGAACGAGCCGGCCCGCGAACCGCGCCCGGTGGCGGCCCGCGCGGGCGCCGGCTCCGTGACGGAGTACCTTTGGGAAGAGGTCGACAACCGGATATACTTGTTTCTGAACTCCGTGACCCTGGCGGACGTCTGCGAAAAGCGCGTTCTCGGGCTCAGCGGGATGATGCACCAGAAGGCCGCCGATGCGCCGGCGGCCCGTTTGCCGGCAGGGAATTCCGGAGTGGACGACGGCGTGGAGCATAAGGCGCGGGCCCGGGCACGGAGATGAGGTCTGCGATCGTCCCGGGCGCCCCCTACGCCCCGGTTGACGGTCGCCGGGCCCATTGGAAAAGGACAGTGGTTCGATGATCAGATTGAGCAGGCTGGCGGATTACAGCGTCGTTCTGATGACCTATCTGGCAAGCCGTGCCGAGCGGCCGCAAAGCGCCCTCGATCTGACATTTGCCAGCGGGTTGCCGGGACCGACCGTGGGCAAGCTGTTGAACATGCTGGCGCGGGCCGGTCTGCTGACCTCCTTTCGCGGCGTCGGCGGAGGATACGCGCTCACCCGCACCCCCGAGGACATCTCGGTGGCCGAGGTCATCCACGCCGTGGACGGGCCGATCGCGTTGACCGAATGCATCCACGATGCGTCCGGCCAATGCGATCTCGAGGCGTCGTGTCCGGCCCGCGGCAGCTGGCAGGTGATCAACGATGTGGTGAGGAGGGCGCTGAGCAGCGTTTCCCTTGCCGACGTGATCATCGCCGCGCCCATTGGCAGCCAAGGCGGAGCGTTTGCCGCCATGGGCAATACCGCAGACCTTTCGGTGAAGGAAAACTGACATGGCCGTGAGTTCCGATACCGTCAAGACCATCGAGTCCGCGACCGGCGGGGACTACAAGTACGGATTCGTCACCGACATCGACATGGACTTTGCGCCGCGCGGCCTCAACGAGGACATCGTCCGCTTCATCTCGGCGAAAAAGGACGAGCCCGATTGGTTGCTCGAGTGGCGGCTGAAGTCCTATCGCCGCTGGCTCACCATGACGGAGCCCAGGTGGGCGCGGGTCCGCTATGCCACCATCGACTATCAGGACTCGTACTACTACGCGGCGCCGAAGCCCAAGGAACTGCTGAATAGCCTGGACGAGGTCGATCCCGAATTATTGCGCACCTATGAAAAGCTGGGCATTCCCCTCGGCGAGCAGAAAGTACTGGCCGGGGTGGCGGTGGACGCCGTCTTCGACAGCGTTTCGGTGGCCACCACCTACAAGGAGAAGCTTGCCGAGGAGGGGATCATCTTTTGCTCCTTCTCCGAAGCCGTGCAGACGCAGCCCGAACTGGTGCGCAAGTACCTGGGCTCGGTGGTTCCATATTCGGACAACTTCTACGCCACGCTGAATTCGGCGGTCTTCAGCGACGGCAGTTTCGTCTATATCCCCAAGGGCGTGCGCTGCCCCATGGAGCTGTCCACGTACTTCCGCATAAACGCCGAGAACACCGGGCAGTTCGAACGCACGCTGATCATCGCCGATGCGGGCAGCTACGTCAGCTACCTGGAAGGCTGCACGGCTCCCATGCGCGATGAGAACCAGCTCCACGCGGCGGTGGTGGAGCTCGTCGCGCTCGACGACGCCCAGATCAAATACTCGACGGTCCAGAACTGGTATCCCGGCGACAAGGACGGCAAGGGCGGCATTTTCAATTTCGTCACCAAGCGCGGCGCCTGCCGGGGCGTGAACTCGAAGATCTCGTGGACGCAGATCGAGACCGGCTCGGCGATCACCTGGAAGTACCCGAGCTGTATCCTCCAGGGCGACAACTCGGTGGGCGAGTTCTACTCGGTCGCCGTCACCAACAACCATCAGCAGGCCGATACGGGCACCAAGATGATCCATATCGGCAAGAACACCCGCAGCACGATCATCACCAAGGGCATTTCCGCCGGCAAGGGCCAGAACACCTACAGGGGCCAGGTGAAAATCCTGCCGGGGGCGACGGGGGCGCGCAATTATACCCAGTGCGACGCCCTGCTCATCGGCGACGAGTGCGGCGGCCACACCATTCCCTACATCGAGGTCCGCAACCCCACCGCCCACGTGGAACACGAGGCGACCACGTCGAAGATCAGCGACGACCAACTGTTCTATTGCATGCAGCGCGGCCTGTCGGCGGAGGACGCCATATCGATGATCGTCAACGGGTTCTGCAAACAGGTTCTCATGGAACTGCCCATGGAATTCGCGGTCGAGGCGCAGAAGCTCCTGGATATCAGCCTCGAAGGCAGTGTCGGCTGAGCCCCGGCACCGAAACGGAGACACAAACGTGGCAAAAAAGACACCCTTGCTGGAGGTAACAGACCTGCACGTGAAGGTCGAGGGCAAGAACATCCTCCGCGGCATCGACCTCACGGTCAAGGCGGGAGAGGTGCACGCGGTCATGGGTCCCAACGGGTCGGGCAAGAGCACCCTGGCGCACGTGCTGGCCGGCCGCGAAGGGTACGAGGTGACCAAGGGCGGCGTCCGCTTCCAGGGAAACGACCTTCTGGCCATGGCGCCCGAGGAACGGGCCCGCGAAGGCCTGTTTCTGGCCTTCCAGTATCCGGTCGAGATACCGGGCGTGAGCGGCATGAACTTCCTCAAATCGGCCTTGAACGAGGTGCGCAAGCACCGCCGGCTGCCCGAGCTCGACGCCATGGATTTCCTCACCCTGGCGCGCGAGAAGATGCGGCTTCTCGAGATCGACGAGAAGCTCATCCAGCGCGCCGTGAACGTCGGCTTCTCGGGCGGCGAGAAGAAGCGCAACGAGGTCTTCCAGATGGCCATGCTCGAGCCCAGGCTGGCGGTGCTGGACGAGACCGATTCGGGGCTCGATATCGACGCCCTCAAGATCGTCGCCAACGGCGTCAATTCCATGCGCAGCCCCGACCGGGCGATCATCCTCATCACCCATTACCAGCGCCTGCTCGATTACGTGGTCCCCGACAAGGTGCACGTCCTGGCGCACGGCCGCATCGCCAAGTCCGGCGGCAGGAAATTGGCGCTGGAACTGGAAAAGAAAGGCTACGGGGCGTTCGGTCAGTCCGATGCGAGCGTCGCCGCCTGACCCGTCCCCTTAAGCTTTGCAACCCATGAGGCCGTCCCGTCAATGAGACGCGAACAACCATTAAGCGCGCCGTATGTCGCCCAGTTTACAAGGGCGCGGGCAACCTTGCCCGGGCACGGCCTTGCGTGGCTGAGCGGCCTGCGCGACAAGGCGATCGAGCGCTTCTCGTCCCTCGATTTCCCGACGCCCAAGGTCGAGGAATGGAAATTCACCAACCTGGCGCCGCTGACCAAAACGGTCTTCGGCCCCGGTCCCGCACAGGCCGGCGAGGATGCCGGGGACGCGGTTCAGGGTTTCCTCATGGAGGAGACGCCCTGTCATCTCCTGGTCTTCGTCGACGGCCGCTACCGGCCGCGGCTTTCGGCCCTTGGCGATCTGCCGGCGGGGGCCGAGCTCACCACCCTCGCCGCCGCGCTCAAAGCCCGTCCGGACATGCTGGAAAGCCACCTGGGCGGCGGCACGGCCATCGACGAAAAACCGTTCGTGGCGCTCAACACCGCCTTCATGGCCGACGGCGCGGTGCTCACCCTCGAGCCCGGCGTGGTCGTCGAGCGGCCGGTTCATTTCCTCTACATGGCGAGCGCGCACGAGGCGCCGGTGGTCACCCACCCGCGTACCTTAATCCTCGCCGGCCGGGGAAGCGCGGCGACGGTGCTTGAAAGCTATGTCGGGGCCGGTTCCCAGACATACTGGACCAAT
>JADFHR010000239.1 GCA_022567015.1 Pseudomonadota bacterium | reverse complement strand
CCCCGCATCGCCACAGCGCACGCTCCTAGCCGAAAGCCTTGGTAAGCCGGCTCGTCGGGTCATGATCAGTGACCCTTGGTATTAGGGCCGAAAACCTTGGTAAGCCGGCTCGTCGGGTCATGATCAGTGACCCTTGGTATTAGAGCCAACACCGGTCGCGCCGGCCCGGGACATGCGTCCGGCACAATGCTGCACTGCACCATTTCGACTTAAACGGCCAGCGAAAAGCATTATATATTGAGCGTGCCCCGCGGGGCATCGCCTGCCGTATACGATGCTGCAATCGCGAACGACATCCGTATAGGAGACCGGAAAATGCTTGGAATGACACGACGACAGGTGCTCACCACCGCCTCCGGAGCTGGAGCGGCCACGATGCTCGGCGGAGCCATGTTCGCCTCGGCGGTCCCTCTCGGTGCGCGACCGGGTCCTGCCGTGCAAAGCACCCCTCAGCAACTAGCAAAGGCCGGTGCCGACGACCCGATGAACATGGACCTCCTGGACCGGGTGCGTCAGGAACTCGTCCCACCGCCGTTCGTCCCCGCCCACGATCAGGTTGCATCCGGAGCGCCGAAGGTCGTCCAAGTGCGCATGGTCATCGAAGAGAAGGCCATGGTGATCGATGATGACGGCACCGAGGTTCAGGCGATGACATTCAACGGTTCCGTTCCTGGGCCGTTGGTCGTCGTCCATCAAGGGGACTACGTCGAACTGACCCTGGAAAACCCCGCAGGCAACAGCCTCGAACACAATATTGATTTCCACGCCTCGACCGGTGCTTTGGGAGGCGGAGCACTCACCCATGTCCAGCCAGGTGAAATGGTCGTTCTGCGGTTCCGCGCCACCAAGGCGGGGGTATTCGTCTATCATTGCGCGCCGGGCGGCATCATGGTTCCGTGGCACGTCGTTTCCGGTATGAACGGCGCCTTGATGGTATTGCCTCGGGATGGGCTGAAAGACCGTCTGGGCAATCCCGTACGCTACGACCGCGCTTACTACATCGGCGAACAGGACTTCTACGTGGCGCAGGACGATAGCGGTAACTTCAAGCGTTACCAAGATCTCCTCGACTCGTTCGAGGATACGCTTGAACGGATGAAGACGCTGACGCCGAGCCATGTCGTGTTTAATGGCCGGGTTGGTGCATTAACCGGCGACCATGCGCTGAAGGCGAAGGTCGGGGAAACGGTGTTGTTTATCCACGCACAAGCCAATCGCGACACCCGGCCACATTTGATCGGCGGCCACGGGGATCTCGTTTGGGAGACCGGCTCATTCGACGATCCTCCCGCAACCAACCTCGAGACGTGGTTGATTCGTGGTGGGTCCGCAGGGGCGGCGCTTTACACCTTCCGGCAACCGGGCCTGTACGCCTATTTGAACCACAACTTGATCGAGGCTTTCGCGCTGGGCGCCGTGGCCCACGTCCAGGTCGAAGGGGAATGGAATAACGACCTGATGATGCAGGTCGTTGCTCCGACCGACATAGCCTGATACCAAGGGTGGGCGGCCATGCGCCCTGCGCTGCCCCCCGATCTCAGCCTTCGACGATCCGCGGCCCTTCCTGAAGGGCCGCGCGCACGCTGTCCGGCATCGGCTTGGAGTTCCCGGTGGCGGCGTCGACGAAGACGATGACGCTTTCCACCGTCGCCACCACGTTGCCGTCCTTGAACAGCCCTTCCCCGATGGTGATGGACGAGTTCCCCAGGCGCAGGACGCAGGTGCCCACGTCCACGGTACCCGGGTAATGCATCTGGTTCTTGAATTCGATCCTGACGCTGACCAGCATGAAGACCTCGTCCGGCTGCTTGAGGTCGTCGAGGATCCCCTGGACGAATTCGACGCGCCCGGCTTCGGCGTACACCGCGTAGGCCACGTTGTTGATGTGTCCCAGGCTGTCCTGATCGGAGAACCGCAACGTCACCGGGGTCCAGTGATGGAAGCTTGCGGGATCCGTCAGATCGACTCCCGGGGTGTCGTTCGCCGGCTCGGACATCGGTCAACCAAACTGTGTCATTCGAGGTGCGACCAGACTAGCATCCCGGTCCTGCTCCGGCCAACCGTCGGGGTTGTTTAAATTTGGTAGAGGCTGACCCATTCGAATCTTGATCCTCCCCGGAGACGGCATCGGCCCGGAGATCACGCGGGCCATGCGCACCGCCCTCGAGGCCCTGGACGCGCGCTTCGGCCTGGGCCTCGATCTGGTGCAGCGGGACATCGGCCTGGCGGCGCTGGAGGCCGAGGGAACGACCCTGCCCGGCGACGTCGTCGAGTCGGCCCGGGCCGCCGACGGCGTCATCCTGGGCCCCGTCTCCACCTATGAGTATCCGCCGCCGGAAGAAGGCGGGCGCAACCCGTCGGCCGAAATCCGCAAGCGCCTGGACCTTTACGCCAACATCCGTCCCAGCCGCGGCCGGCCCGGCGTGCCCGCCCTGGCCCCGGACATGGACCTGGTGATCGTGCGCGAGAACACCGAGGGCTTCTACGCCGACCGCAACATGTTCTCCGGCCCCGGCGAGTTCCGGCCCACCGAGGACGTGGCGCTGGCCATACGCAAGATCACCGTGGCCGCCTCGCGCCGCATCGCCGAGGTCGCGTTCGGCCTGGCCCGGCGGCGGCGCAACTCCGTGACCGTGGTTCACAAGGCCAACGTGCTGAAGGTCAGCGACGGGCTGTTCCTGAGCGAGGTGCGCAAGTCCGCCCAGGGCTACCCGGACGTGGCCCTCGACGAGATCCTGGTGGACGCCATGGCCGCCATGCTGGTGCGCCAGCCCGGGAATTACGACGTGGTGCTGACGACGAATATGTACGGCGACATTCTGTCTGACGAGGCGTCCGAGCTTGCCGGCGGGCTCGGCCTCGCCGCGTCGGTGAACGCCGGCGACGGACACGCCGTGGCCCAGGCCGTGCACGGCTCGGCCCCCGACATCGCGGGCAAGGGAATCGCCAACCCGGCGGCCCTGATGCTGTCGGCCGGGATGCTTCTGGAGTGGCTCGGCGCGCGGCGCGATGCGGCCGGGCTTACGGCGGCGGCGAAGCACCTGGAGGGCGCCGTGGACGCGGTGCTCGCCGATCCCGCCAACCACACCCCGGACCTGGGCGGGAGCGCGACCACCGAACGGTTCGCCGACGCCGTTGCCAAGGCGATCGCGGAGCGGGAGCCGGGCTAGTGCCTTACGGCCATGGGGGGCTCCGCCCCCATGCCCCCGCCAGGGGATTTCAATCCCCTGGACCCCATTTTAAGGGGTTCCAAGGGCCTTGGCCCTTGGTGGGGATCAAAAGGGGCAACGCCCCTTTGGGCGCAGCGGCTCAGGACTCCCCGGGCAGTCCTTCCGCCCGGAACTCCCACCACGCCATGATGCAGTCGGAAGGGCCGGGATCGGTGATTCCGTCGATCAGGAAGGCGGCGCGTATGCGGACCCGCACCACCAGGGGCGGAAGGCCCGTTTGGCGGGCCAGGTCCCGCTCCATCCAGTGGCAGGGGTTCAGGCTCCCATACCGGGCATAGGTGGCAATGGTCGCGGCAATCGCGAGACCGATCACGATCAGCACGAATTTCATTGCGCATCCTTCCCGCCAAGTACCGGCTTTTCCGGGCCTGGGAACACATAATACCGATCCCGGCGGTTGGCGCGAAGCCGGGCCGCCGGAGCGCGTAGAGTTGATTTTGCCGCGTGCAGGGGGGTCGACCCACACCCCGAAAAAACGCCCTCGATCATGGTGATGTGGTGACTGAAATGACCCCTTGCCGATCGGTGTGGAGGAGAGCGGGGCGATCGGTCCCAGGGTTCACGCCAGCGGGCCACGAGCATGCATCCCGGAGACGGCCGAATCCTACGCCGCCCGCGGGGCGATCGTTTCCAACTCGCTTTCGATCCGGCGCCGGCGTTCCATGAGGTCATAGTCGCCCTGCAGCCCCAGGAAGAACCCCTCCGAGACGCCAAAATATCGCGCCAACCAGAGGTCCGTGTCCGCGGTCACGGAGCGCTTGCCAAGCACCAGCTCGTTGATCCGCCGGGGCGGCACGTGGACGGCCCGGGCGAGCGCGTTCTGGCTGAGACCCATGGGCTTCAGGAACTCTTCCATCAGGATCGCGCCGGGATGCGGGTTCGCCACAAGTTCGCTCTTATACCAAGGGACGCTGATCATGACCCGACGAGCCGGCTTACCAAGGTTTTCGGCCCTAAGCGTGCGCTGTGGCGATGCGGGGCATCGCGAAGCGTGCGCGACGCCGTCCGCAAGCCTTGGTA
>JADFHR010000046.1 GCA_022567015.1 Pseudomonadota bacterium | reverse complement strand
TCCAGCGATGTGATGGACGGCCTGTTGGTGGCGGGCGAGCTCGGCAGCGTTTTCGGCCACCTCTATATCGCGGGCGGAAACCTCGCCGAATGCTTCGTCGACGGGCGTATGGCCGGTGAAGAGGCGGCGCGGCGGTCAGGGGCCGCGGCGGTCCAAGGGTAGGCGCGGCAAACCCGGATCGCCCGTCTTGCGCTGCGCCGGGGCCGGCGCCTCACTCGGCCGCCTGCGCCCGATCGGTCCCTGCCTGTTCGTCGCGCAGCAACTGCAGAAAGATCTGGCGGGCGCGGCGAAGGGCCTTGTCCGGCGTGAGGAAGAGTTCCGACTAAGGGGACACCTTCGATTAAGGGAATTTCGGATTATCGCTCTGAATGTCTGCTGTTCACTCGAAAGCGGTCGTTGAACGGCAAGGGCTGTAACGACCGCTCCTAGCCAAAAACGGACCTAGGGATGAAGCTCGGAAGCCCGGGGTTTCCCGAACAGCGTCGGCAGGCGGATTTCCGGTATCCCCGCTGGGCCTCGCGGGTCAAGCACCTCTCCATCCTGATCGATCGCCCGCCACAGGTAAATTCGTCTACCACCGAACGATGTGAACATCTCATCCAGGTGCCATAGCGGATGGGCCCGAGGTCGAGAGCGACGTAACCTATTCGCAATCTGCGGTCCGAACCGCGCCACCCAACGACGAATTGTCTCGTAGGATACTTCGATACTCCTTGCAGCGAGCAACTCTTCGACGTCGCGATAGCTGAGTGTGTACCGGGAATACAGCCACATGGCATGTTGTACGATGGATGGCGGAAAGTGACAGTATCGATAGCTGATTTCATTCATGGGATTAGCTTATCAGACTGGCAGCGTCTTGGCGGCCAAGATTTGTGACAAGCCCCGTAGAGGCGCACGACAACTACTGGGGCGTGCCGGAGCCGGAGAATTTCCATCGGGTCGGTCTCTGGCCCCAGCACGCCCTGAACATCGTCACGACCGGAAGCGAACCGACCAGTCGTGCGGTCGGCCCTATCGCGGCCGACCTGGTGGGCTCCGAACGGGTTCGCCGCCATCCCCACCGCCGCGCTCGATCCGCCCCACAGTGCGGCGTCTCCCGCGGTCCCCGCGCTTATAGGGTCCGGGTCCCCATCAGCGGCCGCGTCGAACGACGTGCGCGGTCGGGCACTCCGCCATCTACGCTGCGGTCTTCTTGATCTCGGCGATCCTCTGGAACTCGGCCAGGATTTCCGGCTGGTGCTGGGCGAGGTAGCGCACGACGCGGGCGTTGTTGAGCAGTTTGGCGAGATAACCGCTCGCTAGCACGAGATCGAGATGGTCGGTCCCATAGGATTGTTCGGCGATCTTGAACTCACGCTCGAGGTTCGCCGACTCCCGTTCCATGAGCGCCATCTGATCTTCGGTGAGGCCCCGCAAAGCCTTTGGCTTGTGCGACTCGGCGAGCTGGGCTTGCGGCGTCGCGGCGAGAAGCGATTCCGCGTAGCTGAGGGCGTATTTATTCATCGCCACCATCAGTTCGGCCGCCTCGATTTGACGGAGCGTTGCCATCCTCTTGATGATCCGGAACGTGTTGATGGGAACGTGCTTGTCCTTGAGGATTTCGACAACCTCGGGACATATCCCATCGAGCAGCCGCACCTTTTGGCGGATCGTCTTCAGGTCGACATTGAGGGTCTTCGCTATGCGCTCTTCGGGGACGCCCCGGTCGACCGCCTTCAGGATCATCTTGTGCTCCTGGACGATGGCGATGCGGTTTACCCGCTTGTTGTACGTGTAGGCCTCGTCGTCCGTCGAGATCAGGCACGCGACCTCGGTCTCGTCCATGTCCTTGAGGATCTCCACCCGCAAATGGCCATCGAGGAGCAGGTACATTTCTGGGTCGGCCCGGTCGCGGGCGACGACCGGCGGCTCGACGACGCCGATCTCCCGAATCGAGGCGGCGATCTGGGCGTATTTCGGGGTCTTCTTGACCGCGTTGGAGACGACACGAAGGGGCTGGATGTGTTCAATCGGAATCCTGATACCGGTCTCTTCGAATCCCATTTTTACGGGCGTGGCGGGGCCCTTGCGTGGCATGATCAGCCCTCCCTCCCCGCTTGCATGCGGACGGCCAGGTTCTGCGGAAGATCGTCGAGGCCCTCCGCCCGCAACAGCGTCACGAAGTTCTCGTCGGCGAGCAGCCGGCGGAGCGCCTCGACCACGAATACCAGCCGGTCGCGCGTCGCCTCGGCCTTGCGGACGAGAAGGCGTTTCTTGTCGGCGTTGGCGCGGTAGACGCTCAGCAATTTCGCCGTCGAAAGCGTCTGATCGCGTTTCGGAGCGGTGGTCGCGAGTCCCTTGCCCCGCCTCTGCCTCTGCTCGATCAGCCGCTTGACGACGAGCAGCTTGCGGCCGCGCAGCAGCTTTTTCTCGTAGGCTTGCTGGAGCACGCGCTGAACTCCCGTGTCGTCCGATTCGGCGATTTTGATCGCAACGCTCACCGGCACCTGGCCGGATTCAACCGCCCGCAACAGGCGTTGCTCGCCCTTCTCGATGAGGAGGATGACGCCCCGGACATATTTGAGGCTGAGGCCGGTCTTTCCCGCGATTTCTCGGTTGCGATACCCGCGCCGTTTCAGGCCTTCGATGTCGTAGAGCAGGTCGATGGCGCGATGCTTGCGTCGAGCGCAGTTCTCAACCAGGCTCATGACCAGGCAGTCTTCGCGGTCGGCGTCGACAATGAGGGCCGGTATCTCGGTTTGTCCCAAAATCTGGAACGCCTCGAGTCGCCCCTGGCCGCACACGAGATCGTAGCGCACCCCGTCGGGGCGATTGCGGCGCGTCACGGTGATCGGCTTTTTGAGACCGATTTCGGCGATATTGTCGACGATCTCCTTGAACAGCCGTTTGTTGCGGATCCGTGGGTTGACGACGTCGATCAGGTCGATCGGGATCATCTCGACGGCGGGTACCGGTTTCGGCTTCGTCATGCAACCTCCAGGAGTTTGACCCGCGCCGCCATGCCGTAGAGAGGGGCGAGGGTGTCGAAGCGGTAGGCGTCGAGCGACACGCCGTTGTACTCGGCGAGACGCAAGCGCGGCTCGGTCATGTCGATCCGGGGCAGAAGGTAATAATCCAGCGGCTCGCGGTTCGGCCGGTCCATGCGCACGGCGACCGTGATGTCGGGGCCGAGGCCGGTGTCGAAGCGGACGTGCCAACGCAAGGACCCCGAGGCAGTTTCGCGGCACCGGGCGATCACGAGCGATGCCGTGAACTCGCCGTTGACCGTCAGGAGATCCGTCCCCTGATCTCGTGTCACCCGTCCGCCGACGCGTTCGATCTCGGCAACGGTGGCCGCCACCACGTCTGGGTGCATCGCTCGGAGCGCCCGGTTGATCTCGATGTAACGGTAGTCGCGATCCGGCGTGAACCCCACCAGCTGGTATGCCCGGAGCAGGCTGCCGAAACGACCCCGATAGGCGCTGCTCGACGGAAGATCGCCCGTCTCGTCGATGATCAACCCGGAAAGGTAACCGTGGCGCTCATACAAGCTCTTGAGGCCCGCCAGCATTTCCTCGTTGGAGACCCGGCGCGACCGTTCCCGGATGATGGCCTGGGCGGCGTCGAACACCGGTCGATCGACCAGCGACTCGAATGCGCCTTCCACTCGAATCCACATATCCGGGCTGTTGCGCACCCGCTTCTTCTTGAGCTTGAACGAAACCCGGTTCCAAACGTTGGTGCCGACGTATTTCTCGTTGATCAGCACCTGATGCACGGTGCCCCGGGTCCAAGGTCGGCCGAGGTCGGTCGTGATGCCACGCGCGTTCAGCATGGAGGCGATCTCGCTCTCCGGCCTCGCCTCCTCGACGAAGGCACGGTACATCCACCGGACCGTCTCGACTTCCTCGGGCGGACCAAGCACCAAGATGACGCGGTCGGTTTGGATGCTCTTGTGTTCGCCGATCGCAAGCTCGCCCTTTTCCGTTCCGCTCTGGTCGACGAGCATCCGGCGCAGGCCGTATCCGGGCGGGCCGCCCTGGCGGTAGCCGAGCCCAATCAGACGGCATTGACCCGCGAAGACCTTGGCCGAGAGTTCGCGGCTGTACTCGCCGGCCATCGCCCGCTTGACGCCCTTCACGATCGTCGAAACCGGACTTCCGTCGTTCTCGAACTGCTCGGCGCAATAGTGGACAGCTACGCCCGCGCGTTTGCAGGTGTATTCGTAGTAGGCGCTCTCGTCCGCATCCTGGAAGCGGCCCCAGCGGCTCACGTCGTAGACCAGGATGGCCGTAAAATCCGCGCGGCCGCTCTTGACGTCTTCGATCAGCTGGGTGAGGGCGTCGCGGCCCTCGATGCGGAGCCCGCTCCTCCCCTCGTCGGCATAGGTGCGCACGATCTCGATGTTGCGGCACTCGGCATATTGCCGGATGGCGTCGGCCTGATTCTCGGTCGAGTACTGCTGGTGATCGGTCGACATGCGGAGGTATTGGGCCGCGCGAACGGTTGCCGCGTGCTCGCTAGGCCGGCTGCTTGTTCCCCGATCCTGGTGTGCTGCCAAGTCGGCCCCCCGCCCACCCCGCCGATGGCTGTTTTCTCGTCTGAAGACGAACTCCGACGTCCTCATGGTTCCCGCGGACTCGATGATTCCGCGAGTTCCACAAAGCCATCGCAGTCCAACAGAATGTACCTTTATTGTCAAACCAAAATCATACAGAATGTTGGTGATCGGATTTGAAAAATCACCCTGGATTCTGCGGTCTATCAGTGCCGCTCCCATAATTCACGCATCGTCGTTGCGCGAAAGTCCGTACAAAATGTTTGTTGTTCGGTTAATCAGAATGTTGGATCATGGGGCATGGAAAATAGGATTCGCGAACTGCGCAAGGCGCGGGGCATGACGCTGAAACGGATGGCCGAGCTCGTGGGCACGAGCAACCAGCAGATCAGCCATTTGGAAAAGGGACGGCGGCGTCTGACACTTGAATGGATGGAACGGATCGCTGAAGCCCTCGAATGTCACCCTTCCGATCTTCTCATCGGTGGCTCGCACCTAAGAAACAAAAAGGAGCGCGCCATGATCGAGCTGTTCCGGGGGCTTTCCGAGGAGCAGCAAGAGGCGTTTCTCAAGGTTACTGCTGCGTTGGCGAAACCGGTAGAAAAAGCTAACAAGAATGCGGTCAACGGCTAACCGAGCTGGACAAAGGCGGCGCGATCATTACCTCGGATAGGATTTTCGGTACCCACACCGGGATTTGAACCTGCGGCAAGGCTGTTGAAACGTTCCCTGATCCGTAAGCGTCCATTGGTGACACGTTGGTCAGTTTTCGGCGTTTGAGGCTTTCCAGTTCCAGGGCAGGAGGTCATCGATACGGTTGGCTGGGTGGCCGTGCGTCATGCGCTCGAGCACGTCTTTGAGGTAGGCGTAGGGCTCGATCCCGTTGAGCTTCGCGGTTGCGAGAAGCGAGGCGACGATGGCCCATCGATCCGCGCCGCCGTCAGACCCGGCGAACAGATGGTTTTTTCGCCCCAATGCCACCGGCCGGATGGCGCGTTCCACCGCATTGGTATCGAGCTCGATGCGGCCGTCATCGAGGAAGCGGCACAGCGCCGGCCAACGCGCGAGCGCATAGCGGATGGCCCCGGCCAGCCCGCCGCGCGGCGGAACCCGGTGCAGCTGGCGCTCCAGCCAGGGTTTCATGGCGTCGACCAGAGGCCGCGACCGGGTGTCGCGCGTGCCTTGGCGCTCCGCCGCGCTTTGGCCGCGGATCTCCCTTTCGATCGCATAGAGCCCGGCGATCCGGCGCAGGACCTCGGCGGCGATCGGCGAGCCGGTAGCCTGGTGGAACTCGTAGAACTTGCGTCTGGCGTGGGCCCAGCATGCCGCCAGCACGATGTCGCCGCGCACCGTCAGCCGTTCGAACCCGGCATATCCATCGACCTGCAGCACGCCCCGGAAGCCCTCGAGGTGGACGGCGGGCCGCTCCGCCTTGCGGTCGGGACTGTAGAAGAAGACGGCCGCCGGCGGATCCGGCCCGGCCCAGGGGCGGTCATCGCGCGCATAGACCCAGAACCGCCCGGTCCTGGTCCGGCCGCGGCCGGGATCGAGCACCGGGATCGTCGTATCGTCCGCGAACAGCTTGGTCGAGGCGAAGACATGCGCAGCAAGTCGCGCTTGCAGCGGCTCCAGCCACCAGCAAGCGCCGCCGACCCAGTTCGCCAGGGTCGAGCGGTTGAGATCGACCCCGTTGCGCGCGAAGATCTGCGATTGGCGGTATAGCGGAACATGGTCGCAATACTTGCTGACCAGCACATGGGCCAGCAGGCCGGTACTTGCGAGCCCCTTTGCGATCGGCCGCTCGGGCGCCGGCGCCTGGTGGATCGTGCCGCAGGCGCGGCAGCCGTATTTGGGGCGGCGAATGCGCAGCACGCGCAGACGCGCCGGTACATAATCCAGCATTTCGCTGACCGTCTCGCCAATCTTATGGATCGCGCCACCACAGCAGGGACAGGCACCGGCGTCGATGTCCAGCGTCACATCCTGGCGCGGCAGATGATCGGGCAGGCTCGGACGATCATCCGATACGCGGCGGGGCTTTTGCTCTTCGCCGGGCGCTTCCGCCGGCAGATCGGCCTCCGCGCGGGCAATATCGGCGTCGAGATCTTCGAGCCCGAGGGCGAGTTGATCGGGATCGAGGCGCTCGGACCGGCGTCCGAACCGGGCGCGCTGAAGCTGCTTGATAATACGCTGGAGGCGTTCGATTTCGTCATCGCGGGTCTCGACGACGACCGCCATATCGCACACCAGGCAGTGCAGAAGGCCGATGTCGGACGGCAGGTTCTCAAGATCGAGACGCATGAGAGAGTCTAGCCTCTCGGGGTGTCTCGAACAAGTTATTTCGTTGATTCTACTTACTTTTTCTCAATCGCCGCACTCGGATCAACCGCGTTAGGATCACCCGGCGACGACCGGACGCCAGCGGCGTTCGGGCGCACGCCAGTCGATGCCCTCGATCAGCATCGACAGCTGCTCGGAGGTCAACGCCACCGTGTCGCCAAGCTCGTCGGCGCCGGGCCAGGGGAAGCGACCCTCCTCCAGCCGCTTGGTGAACAGGCACAGACCCGTCCCGTCCCAGAACACGATCTTGATGAGATTGGCCTTACGGCCACGGAAGGCAAACAGATGCCCCGAGAACGGGTCCTGCTCCAGCACCTCCTGGACCAGCATGGCCAGCCCGTCCAGTCCCTTGCGCATGTCCGTGACGCCAAGCGCGATGTGCACCTTGACCCTTGCAGGAACCAGTATCATGGCGCCGCGCCTTCCAGCAGGGTCACCAGGCGATGCACCGTCTCGGGGTCGACATCGCGCTCGAAGCGAACCCGCCGATCAGCTCGACCTCGATGCCGGGTGCCGGGCGTTCGACGATGACCGGTGCAGGCGCCGCGACAGAAGCAGGCCCCGCCGGCTGGTCCGTCCCATCCACCAGCGTCACCGGCAGGAAGGTCGGGCCGGGAGACGTCTCTGGCGTCAACTCCTTCTTCCAGGAGAACAATAACCGCGTACCGATGCCATACCTCCTGGCCACGCCCGAGACCGACGCACCCTCGCGGCATGTCTCCTCGACGATTCGTCTCTTGTCCGCCGCGCTGAAGTTACGACGCCTGCCCGAGCCGCCTGATCGCGCCGAGGGAATGTAGCTCGAAGGGGCCGAGGGAATTTCCTTAAGCATATGCTCAGACATATGCTTAAGCCCCCCACCGCGACGGTAAAGTAGCTTGCCCGTCGCGGCCGGTTCCTCGTGTCTGAGCTTCGCGCGCCAGTTCCCGAACCGCTTCAGCGGCAGCCCGTGCAGCTCGCAATATTCCCGTTGATTCAAGTCGCTACGGCGCCAGCCGTCCAAATGCGCCCGCCAGAACGATTCCAGTTCCGTGCGCTTGCCTGCCGTCATTCTTGGCACAATCGTCCCCCCTGACTCACAAAATTAGCCGTGGAGAGAAAATCGCATCCGGAAGGCCGAAAACAAGCGTGTCACCAATGGACGCTTACAGATAATTCCCTGTTCTGCAATTTAAATTCCCTGTTCGGCTGAAAAAATTCCCTGTTCCGTCGCTTAGGGAATTTGCAAAAATTATTGAGCAATGTCAGCATGTTACAGGCAAATTTGCGGCCCGATCAGGCTGTTTTTGCAAAAATTCCCTGTTTTTTCCCTGTTTAACAGGGAAATCGCCGCTCCGGCCCCAGAGACAAGTTCGCCGCAGACTGCCTGCACCGCCACCCTACGCCTTCGGCTTCGGGTGGCAGGCCACCCTTGTGGACTGGCGCGCGAAGGCGCTTAGGCGTAGGAGTGTCCGCCGAAGCTTTAGCGAAGGCGGACCGGTTGCCAAGAAAAAACCCGCCCCGCGCGGTGCACGGGGCGGGCCGTTGCGGGCGCCGTGGCCCTAATGCTTGATGCCGAGGGCCTCCATCTCTTTGTGCAAGACCTTGATCGCCTCCCCGTGTTTTCCGGCCTTGTGGAGCGCCATCCCCTTGTCGCTCATTTCCTTGGCCATCATCATCTTTCCTTTATCGAGCTTCGACATGGCGGCTTGGATTTTCTTGACGTCCTTGGGGCAGTGTGCGGCAAGCGCCGGCCCGCTGATGAATGCGAGCACCACGGCGGTGGCGAGTGTGCGTTTAATCAATGGAACCTCCCATGCGAGTTGAAATACGTCGCGTTTTCCCTTTCCTATACACCACGCCGGCCATGAATTCCACCAACACACGAAAAATTGACCTTTGCCGCCCGGCTGTGCATCCTTCCCCGCTGAACGGCGCGGCGCGGGGGCGCGGAACCGCGGATCGAGAACCCGGGCGGGAGAGGTAGCGTGCACATCGAGATCATTTTCGACGCCGTGTGCCCGTGGTGCTACATCGGCAAGCGCCGGCTGGAAAAGGCGCTGGCGCTGCGCCCCCATATCCGGGTGACGGCCCGGTGGCGCCCCTTCCTGCTCAACCCCGAGATGCCGCCCGAAGGCATCGACCGCACCGCCTACCTGATCAGGAAGTTCGGCAGCGAGGCGCGGGTGCGCCACGTCTACGGCACCATCGGCGAGGCCGGAGAATCGGTGGAGATCGACTTCGCGTTCGAGCGTATCCGGCGCACGCCGAGCACGGTGGACGCCCACCGCCTGGTCCGCTTCGCCGAGCGCTCGGACAGGGCCACGGACGCCGTCGAGGCCCTGTTCCTCGCCTACTTCGTCGACGGCCATGATATCGGCGACACCGGCGTGCTGACGGGCATCGGCGAGGCCCTTGGCCTGGACCCCGGCCCGTTGCGCGCGTACCTGACGGGCGGCGAGGACACGGCCCTGATCCACCAGGAAAACGCCCGCACCCACGGCCTCGGCATCAACGGCGTGCCCGCCTTCGTGTTCAACCGCGACATGGTCATCTCCGGCGCCCAGGAGCCCCAGGTCCTGGCCCGCATGCTGGACGCGGCGCACGAGGTGGGCGGCGGGGAATGAGGGGGACGTTGCGGCGCGGGATGTTCGGCCGCCGCGGCGCCAAGGCGGCCCGGCGCGTCGTCGTCCCCGGTGTCGTTCGCGGCGGACAACCCGCTCCACCCCCCTGCGTCCCTGTGCGCCCTCTGCGTTGAAAATTTAAAACGCGGAGGACCGCGGAGGACGCGGAGGAGCGCGGAGGAGCGGAAAACAGGATGTTTTAATTTCTGCTGCGGCCTGCAAGCTCGAATCCCGCCCCCCTACCCCGCCGCGATTGTCGCGAGCTCGCCGAGCAGGTGCTGGACGCCGGCGAGGCGGGCGTCCGGGTCGTCCCAGGCGCGCCCGTAGACCAGCCGGTGGTCGGGGCGCAGCTTGACCGTTCCTCCTTGCGCGGTGATGAAGTCGACCAGCCCCGCCGGATTGGCGAACTGGGCTTTGCGGAACGACACCACCGCGCCCTTCGGTCCGGCCTCCACCTTGTCGACGCCGGCGTCCAGGCACAGACCCTTGATGGCCACGGATTTGAGCAGGTTCTCCACTTCCGGCGGCAGGGCGCCGAAGCGGTCGATCAATTCGGCGGCGAAGGCGTCGATCTCTTGCGCCCCCCGAAGCCTGGCGATGCGCCTGTAAAGCCCCATGCGCACGGACAGGTCGGCGACGTATTCCTCGGGGATGCGCACCGGTATGCCGATGCTGATCTGCGGGCTCCACTCCCCGTCGGCGGCCCCGTCCCCGCCGCGCGCCTGGGCCACCGCCTCTTCGAGCATGTGCTGATAGAGCTCGATGCCGACCTCGCGGATGTGGCCCGACTGCTCCTCGCCCAACAGGTTGCCGGCGCCGCGGATGTCGAGGTCGTGGCTGGCCAGGGAGAACCCGGCGCCGAGGGTGTCCAGGGTCTGCATCACGTCGAGGCGTTTCTCCGCCGCCGGCGAGAGCTTCTGGCGCGGCGGCAGGGTCAGGTAGGCATAGGCCCTGACCTTGGAGCGCCCGACCCGGCCGCGCAACTGGTAGAGCTGGGCCAGGCCGAACATGTCGGCGCGGTGGATGACGATGGTATTCACCGCCGGCAGATCGAGGCCCGATTCGATGATGTTGGTGGACAGCAGCAGATCGTAGGCGCGGTCGTAGAAGGCGGCCATGGCGGACTCCAGCCGCCGCGCCGCCATGCGCCCGTGCGCCATGACCATCTTCACCTCGGGCACCAGGTCGCCGAGCCGCGCCCACAGGGCGTCCATGTCCTCGATGCGCGGACAGACGTAAAAGGTCTGGCCGCCCCGGTAGTGCTCGCGCAGGATCGCCTCGCGGATGACCACCGGATCGTAGGGCAGCACGAAGGTGCGCACCGCGAGGCGGTCCACCGGGGGGGTGGCGATCAGGCTCATCTCGCGCACGCCGCTCAGGGCCATCTGCAGGGTGCGCGGAATGGGCGTCGCGGTGAGGGTCAGCACGTGCACGTCGGCTTTCAGTTTCTTCAGCTTCTCCTTGTGGGAGACGCCGAAGTGCTGCTCCTCGTCGACGACCAGCAGGCCGAGATCGCGGAACCGGATGTCCTTGGCCAACAGCGCGTGGGTGCCGATGATGATGTCCACGGTGCCGTCGGCGAGCCCCGCCTTGGCCTCCTTGACGCGGGGGCCGGACACCAGCCGCGAGATCTGCGCGACGCGCACGGGGAGGTCGGCGAAGCGCTCGGAGAAGGTATGGTAGTGCTGGCGGCAGAGCAGGGTCGTCGGCACCACGACCGCCACCTGCTTGCCGGCGAAGGCGGTGATGAAGGCGGCGCGCAAGGCGACCTCGGTCTTGCCGAACCCCACGTCCCCGCAGATCAGCCGGTCCACCGGGCGGCCGCCGCCCAGGTCGGTCACGACATCGGCGATGGCGTTCTGCTGATCCTCGGTCTCGGCGTAGGGAAAGCGGGCGCAGAATTCGTCGAACAGGCCCTCGGGCGGCGTCATCACGACGCCGGGACGCACGCTGCGCGCCGCCGCCACGGCGATCAGCTCGTCGGCCATGTCGCGGATGCGCTTCTTCAGCCGCGCCTTGCGCGCCTGCCAGGCGACGCCGCCGAGACGGTCGAGTTGGGCTTCCGCCTGCTCCGAGCCGTAGCGCGAGATGACCTCGATGTTCTCCACCGGCAGGAACAGCTTGTCGCCGCCGTCATAGATCAGGCGCAAACAGTCGTGCGCCGCGCCGGCCACCTGGATGGTGTCGAGCCCGTCGTAGCGGCCGATGCCGTGGTCCACGTGCACCACCAGGTCGCCCTGTTGCAGGGACGCGGCCTCGGCGATGAAGGCCTCGGCGCGGACCTTGCGCCGGGCGGGGCGGGTCAGGCGGTCGCCGAGGATGTCCTGCTCGGCGATCACCGCCAGGCCGGGCGCGGTGAATCCGCGCTCCAGGCCGACCACGGCCAGGGCCACGGCGTCGGCGCCCAGGGCCGCCGCCCCGGCCCAGTCGTCCACGGCCTCGAGGTTGGCCACCCCGTGCTCGGCGAACAGCGATCCCAGGCGGTCGCGCGAGCCCCGGGTGAACGCCGCAATGACCACCCGGCGGCCGGCGTTTTGTTCGGCGGCGACGTGGTCGCGCAGCGCGTCGAAGACGTTGACGCCGGGTTGGGCGCGGGCGTCGCCGAAGTCCCTGCCCGGCCGCCCGCCGGCGTCCACCGCGCCGGCCTGGCCCTCGGGCGCCCCGAAGGGCGACAACAGGCCGACGGACCGGCTTTCCAGAGCCGTGTCCCACGCCGCCCCGTCCAGATACAGCCGGTCCGGCGGCACCGGGTTGTAGAGGGTGCCGGCGGCGGCGAGCCCGGTTCCGGCGATGGTGGTGCGCGCCGCGTAGTACTCGGCGATGAGATCGAGCCGGGCGTCGCGCGCCGCCTCCGCCTGGTGATCGAGGATGACCGCCCAGCCGGGCACATAGTCGAGCAGGGTTTCCAGGCGTTCGTGGAAGAGCGGCAGCCAGTGCTCCATGCCCATGTGCCGGCGGCCGGCCGAGACCGCCTCGTACAGGGGATCGTCGCGCGCCGGCGCCCCGAACAGGACCCGGTAGCCGGACCGGAAGCGCGCGATCGCCGCCTCGTCCAGCAGCATCTCGCTCACCGGCTTGAGCGCCGTGCCCTGCAGGGTGCCGGTGGTGCGCTGGGTGGCGGGGTCGAAGGCGCGGATGCCCTCCAGGTCGTCGCCGAAGAAATCCAGGCGCACCGGTTCGGCGCGGCCCGGCGGAAAGACATCGACGATGCCCCCGCGGACGGCGTATTCGCCGGGCTCCATGACCGTTCCCGAGCGCACGTAGCCGCTGCCGGCGAGGAACGCCACCAGCGCCTCGGGGTCCAGGGGCCGGCCCACGGTGGCGTGCAGGGTCGCACCGGCGAAGACGGCGCGCGGCGGCACCCGTTGCAGGAGCGCCGACACCGTGGTCAGGACCACCCGCCCGGCCGCCTCGTCCGGTGCCGTTTCCAGAAGCCGGGTCAGGGTGTCGATGCGGCGGCTGACGATCTCGCCGTTGGGCGAAACCCGGTCGTAGGGCAGGCAGTCCCAGGCGGGGAATTCCAGCCGTTCGGTCCGCGGCGCGAAGAAGGCGAGCGCCTCGGCCATGCGCGCCAGGCGCACGTCGTCGCGGGCGACGAACACGAGGCCGGCCGCGGCGTCCCCGGCGAGCTCGGCCATGAGCAGCGCGTCGAAGCCCTCGGGCGCCCCGGAGATCAGCAGCCGGCCGGGACATTCCAGCTTCTTCGTTAACAATTCCAACTTCTTACAGGCTATTCTTAAAATTCCGAAGCAACTTCATGACGCCGTTGTCCAGGGCCGGCGGCACCGCCGTCCTGCCGGTGATCCAGTCGAAGAGGTCGTTGTCGTTCTCATCGAGCAGGGTTTCGAACTGCTCCAGCTGCTCGCCGCTCAGGTCGTTCAGGTGGCGCTGGGCGAAACCGCCGAGCAGGATGTCGGTCTCCTGCATGCCCCGGTGGCGGCTGCGGAACAGCACGCGCTTGCGGCGGGAATCCACGCTTTTCTCTCCCCATGCCCGGAAACTCGACAGGTGCGTACTCGCGGGCCGCCTTCGGATGTCCTAGGATATAGAGCCCTAGGATATAGAGCCTCGAGGCCCCGATGTCAGCCACGTAGCCTTCCGCCATGCGCCCGGAAATCCTCTACCCCCTGTTCGCGCCCGTGACGACCCTTTCCGGCGTCGGGCCGCGCATCGCCAAATCCATCGACAAGGCGGCCGGGCCGCGCATCGTGGATCTGTTCTGGCACCTGCCCAACGGCATCATCGACCGCCGCCACGCGCCCCGCGTCGCCGACGCCGAGCCGGGGGTGGTGGCGACCATGACCGTGCGGGTGGTCCGCCACCAGAAGCCGGGCAATCCCCGGCGGCCCTACAAGGTGTACTGCGCCGACGATTCGGGCACCCTGGCGCTGGTGTTCTTCCATGCCCGGCCCGATTACCTGCGCCGCGTCCTGCCCGAGGGCGAGACCCGGGTGGTCAGCGGCACGGTGGAAATCTTCGGCCGGGAAATCCAGATCACCCACCCCGACCACATCGGCACCCTCGAAGAGCTCGACCGCCTGCAGGCCGTCGAGCCGGTCTATCCCCTGACCGCCGGCCTGACCCTCAAGGTCCTGGGCAGGGCGGTCCGGGCCGCCTTGGAAAAGGCGCCCGGGCTGGACGAATGGATCGACCGGGCGTTCCTCGCCCGCCACGGGTGGAAACCCTGGCACGCGGCGCTCGGCGAGGCCCACGCGCCGGCCGACGCGGCGGCCCTGGAGCCCACATCGGCGGCCCGGCAGCGGCTCGCCTTCGACGAGCTGCTCGCCAACCAGCTGGCCCTGGCCCTGGTCCGCGCCAACATGCGGCGCGTCGCCGGCCGCGGCCTCGAAGGCGACGGGCGGCTGCGGCGCAAGGTCACGCAAGCGCTCCCCTTCCGCCTCACCGGGTCACAGGAGAAGGCGCTCGACGACATCGCCGCCGACATGGCCGCCGACGCCCGCATGCTGCGCCTGTTGCAGGGCGACGTGGGCAGCGGCAAGACCGTGGTCGCCTTCCTGAGCATGCTCAACGCCGTCGAATGCGGCGCCCAGGCGGTGCTCATGGCGCCCACCGATATCCTCGCCCGCCAGCACCTGGCCGCCATCGAGCCCCTGGCCGCGGCGGCCGGCGTCACGGTGGCGCTGCTGACGGGGCGCGAGAAGGGGCGCCAGCGGAAGACCCTGCTCGACGACCTGGCCGGCGGCCAGGCGGCGCTGGCCGTGGGCACCCACGCCTTGTTCCAGGACGACGTCGCCTTCCACGATCTGGCCCTCGCCGTGATCGACGAGCAGCACCGCTTCGGGGTGCACCAGCGCCTGACCCTGGCCGCCAAGGGACGGGCCGCGGACGTGCTGGTGATGACGGCGACCCCCATTCCCCGCACCCTGATGCTCACCGCCTACGGCGACATGGACGAATCCAGGCTCCTCGAAAAGCCGGCCGGGCGGCCGCCCGTGGACACCCGGGTGATGCCGCTGGGACGCCTGGACGACGTGATCGCCGCCGTCGCCCGGGCCGTGGACGGGGGCGGCAAAGTCTACTGGGTGTGCCCCCTGGTGGAGGAATCCGAAGCCCTCGACGCCGCCGCCGCCGAGGAGCGCTACGGCAAGCTTGCGCAGGTTTTCGGCGAGCGCGTCGGGCTGCTGCACGGGCGCCTGAAAGGCGCCGACAAGGACGCCGCCATGCAGGCCTTCGCCGCCGGCACGGTGGACCTCCTGGTCTGCACCACGGTGGTCGAGGTGGGCATGGACGTGCCCGCGGCCACGGTGATGGTGATCGAACACGCCGAGCGCTTCGGCCTTTCCCAGCTTCATCAGCTGCGCGGCCGCATCGGCCGCGGCACCGCGGCGTCCACCTGCCTGTTGCTGTACGCCGCGCCCCTCACCGAGACGGCGCGGGGACGGCTCGCCATCATGCGCCAGACCAACGACGGCTTCCGCATCGCCGAGGAGGACCTGCGCCTGCGCGGCGCCGGGGAACTGCTCGGCACGCGGCAGAGCGGCATGCCCGAATTCCGCCTCGCCGACCTCGCCGCCCACGCCGAGTTGCTGGCGGCGGCCCGGGACGACGCCGGGCTCATCCTGGGAAGGGATGCGGACCTCACCTCGGCCCGCGGCCGCGCGCTGCGCACGCTCCTGTACCTGTTCGAGCGCGACGCGGCGGTGAAGTACCTGCGCTCGGGGTAATACCAAGGGATGCTGATCATGACTCATAGAGATCGCGTAGGCGGCTCGTCGGGCAGGAGGAAAGTTTCAGGCGATGCGGCGCATCGTCGAAACTTTTCGACGCCCTCCGACGGGCCGCATACGCGACCGGAACGGCGG
>JADFHR010000238.1 GCA_022567015.1 Pseudomonadota bacterium | reverse complement strand
ACCGGAACGGCGGCTTACCAAGGCTTTCGGACGGCGTCGCGCACGCTTCGCGATGCCCCGCATCGCCACAGCGCACGCTCCTAGCCGAAAACCTTGGTAAGCCGTCTCTATGGGTCATGATCAGCGATCCTTGGTATCAGCCGATGAACGCGCTTAGGGTTTCGACGAAGGCGCCCATCTCGTCCTCCCGGCCGATGGTGACCCGCAGGCAGTCGGGCAGACCGTAGACGCCCATGCGCCGGACGATGATGCCGCGGCCTTTGAGGAAGGTATCCGCCGCCTCGGCGTCGCGGCCGGCGTCCGCCGGGAAGCGGACGAGGACGAAGTTGCCGATGCTCGGCGAGACCTCGAGTCCCAGGTCCCGCAGCCGCTCGGTGGTCCAGGCCCGCCAGGTTTCGTTGTGGGCGCGCGCCTTGTCGGTGAAGGCGACGTCGGCAAGGGCCGCCAGGCCGGCCGCCTGGGCCGGCGCCGACACGTTGAAGGGGCTGCGGATGCGGTTCAGCACGTCGGCGACGCCGGGCGGGCAGTAGGCCCAGCCCAGGCGCATGCCGCCAAGTCCGTAAATCTTGGAAAACGTGCGGGTCATCACCACGTTGTCGCCGCCGTCCACCAGCTCGACGCCGGGCGTGTAGTCGTCGCGGGTGACGAACTCGGCGTACGCCGCGTCGATGACCAGGAGCACCCGTTCGGGCAGCCCGGCGCGCAGCCGCCCCAGCGCCTCGCCGCCCAGGTAGGTTCCCGTGGGGTTGTTCGGATTGGCCAGGAACAGGATCCGGGTCTTCTCCGTCACCCCCTCCACAAGCGCGTCCACGTCGGCGGTGAGGTCGGTTTCCGGGGCGGCCACGGGCGTCGCCCCGGCGGCCTTGGCGGCCAGGGGATACATGAGGAATCCGTACTGGCTGTGCAGCACCTCGTCGCCGGGCCCGGTGTAGGCGCGGCACAAGAGCGAAATCAATTCGTCCGAGCCGGCCCCGCAGACCAGGCGCGCCTCGTCCACGCCGTGGCGGCTGCCCAGGGCGGCGCGCAGTTCCGCGCATCCGCCGTCGGGGTACCGGTGCATCTCCGCCGCCGCCGCCTTGCCGGCGGCCACCGCCTTGGGGCTTGGCCCGAAGGCGCCTTCGTTGGAGGCGAGCTTGATCACGCGCTCGACGCCGGGCACGGTCGATTCGCCGCCCACATAGGGCGTGATGGTCATGATGCCGGGACGCGGCACAAGAACGCTCATGACGGCCGGTCCCCGGGTTCGCGCGCGCTTTCGTGGGACTCCTCATCCCTCGCCGGCGCGTCGGCCAGGTCCTCGGGCGTAAGCGCCGTGGCGTAGCCGCCCAGCAGGATCACCGATTTGACCGGCCGCCCCAGGGAGTCGACGGCGCCGGGCAGTCTGGGGTCGTCGGCCGCCACGAAATCGTCCACTTCGGCCAGATGCAGCCAGTTGCCGGAGGTCTCGGCGTCGTGCCAGACGGCGGCGAACGTGGTCGGCAGCCCGCCATCGGAGAGGGTCGCGGCCAGACGGTCCAGGCCCATCTCCCGTGCCGCTTCGAAGCACAGGAACGACCGGTCCCGGCCCGTCGGCTCCTGGACCACGGGACAGATGACCAGCGCCTCCAGGTCGCCGTCGCGCCCGTTGCCCGGCCCGGCGAAGGGCAGCCGGGCGATGATCCTGGGCATGTCCGGGTTGGACGCCGCCAGGTGGGACCACCATGGCGCGCCGTCGTCCCGCCGGGGCAGGGGCAGGACACCCACCGTCGCCTCCTGGCTGCGCACCGCCTCGATGACCCGGCGGACGGATTCGTGCCCGGTCATGGGGGTGAAGGACCCATACTGGTCCCGCGCCAGGTCCCAATACCCGCTGCTCTCCCCGGGCATGTGGACGGCGACGGAAAACGGCCCCTCGAAGGACAGGGTGGCGACGATCAGCTCACGCCACATGCGAATCAGCTCGCGCTTGGGAAACGGCCCTTGGTGGCGGGACGCCAGGCGATACAGGATTTCGGCCTCGCGCGCCGGCCGGATCTTGACCTTGTGCCCGCGCTTGAGGTCGCGCACCTTCTCCACCACCGTCGTGCGGCGCATGATCAGGTCATGCAGGGTTTCGTCGATGGCGTCGATCTCTCGCCGCAACGCGTCCAGTGATCTATCCGCGCTCATCATGGATTCCCGGTATGAAATTTCGAGGGACGGACGGGGCCGGGACAAAGGCGGCATAGTGATACTGGCATGGACCCCCAAAATCAAAGAAAACATTGACACGCCGGGGCGTGATTCCTAGCTATGATGGCCCTTTTCGGAGGCGGAGCCGGCCATGACCGTGACCCAGAGCCGCGCCACGGAGCGCAAGGACGCCCGGCCCCTGCCCGGCCACCGGGTGAGGCTGGGCGCGGACCGGCCCCTGCGCCTGGACTGCGGGGCGGAGCTTCACGATTTTCCCGTCGCCTACCAGACCTACGGCTCCCTGAACCGGGACAAGTCCAACGCCGTCCTCGTCTGTCACGCGCTGACCGGCGACCAGTTCGTCGCCGAGCCCCATCCCGTCACCGGCAAGTCCGGGTGGTGGGATCTGATGGTGGGGCCGGGCAAGACCCTGGACACCGAACGCTACTTCATCATCTGCGCCAACATCGTGGGCGGCTGCATGGGCACGGCCGGGCCGAAGGAGATCGACCCGGCGACGAACAAGCGCTGGGGCGTGGACTTCCCGGTGATCACCATCGGCGACATGGTCGGCGCCCAGACCCTGCTGCTCGACCACCTTGGCATCGAGCAGCTTTTCGTCGTCATCGGCGGCTCCCTTGGGGGCATGCAGGTGCTGCAGTGGGCGGCGGCCTTTCCCGAGCGCGTCTTCGCCGCCGTGCCCATCGCCGCCGCCGCCCACCACTCGGCCCAGAACATCGCCTTTCACGAAGTCGGCCGCCAGGCCATCATGGCCGATCCCGACTGGTGCGGCGGCGATTACGAGAATAACGGCAAGCATCCCCACCGCGGACTCGCCGTGGCCCGCATGGCCGCCCACATCACGTACCTGTCCGAGCCCGCCCTGCACCGCAAGTTCGGCCGCCGCCTGCAGGACCGCAAGGCCGTCACCTACGGATTCGACGCCGATTTCCAGGTGGAAAGCTACCTGCGCCACCAGGGCATCACGTTCGTCGACCGCTTCGACGCCAACTCCTATCTCTACATCACCCGGGCCATGGACTATTTCGACCTGACCGGGGAACACGGGGGCGTCCTCGCCAACGCCTTCCGCGGCACCAAGACCCGTTTTTGCGTCTTTTCGTTCACCAGCGACTGGCTGTTCCCGACCGAGGAAAGCCGGAAGATCGTCCACGCCCTGAACGCCGTCGCCGCCAACGTCAGCTTCGTCGAAATCGAGTCCGAGGACGGCCACGATTCGTTTCTTTTGGAGGCGCCGGAGTTCCACCGGGTGTTGAACGGCTTCCTCAACGGCGCCGCCGAGCACCGCGGCCTGCCGCGGGCCGGGTGATGGCCCAGAACACGGGCCGATCCATCCGCGCCGACCTCCAGCTCATCGCCGACATGATCGAGCCGCACTCGCGCCTTTTGGATGTGGGCTGCGGCGACGGCACGCTGCTCGAATACCTGGACCGGCACAAGCACGTGGACGGCCGCGGCATCGAGATCAGCACCCAGGGCGTCGACGCCTGTGTCAGCGCCGGCCTGTCCGTGATCCAGGGGAACGCCGACACCGACCTCGCGGATTACCCCGACCAGGCCTTCGACTACGTGGTGCTCAGTCAGACCCTGCAGGCGGTGCAGGCGCCGAAGACGGTGCTCGGCCACCTGTTGCGCATCGGGCGGCGGGCCATCATTTCGTTTCCCAACTTCGCCTACTGGCGGCTGCGCTGGAACCTGGCGGCGCGGGGCCGCATGCCGGTGAGCAATTCCCTGCCCTATCAGTGGTACGAGACGCCCAACATCCACTTCTGCACGATCAAGGACTTCGTCGAGTTGTGCGACGCCATGGGCATCACCATCGAACGCAGCATTTCCCTCGATCACAAGGGGACGATGCGGCGTATCGGCTCCATCGTGTTCTTCGCCAACCTGTTCGGCGAGCACGCGGTGTTCCTGCTCAGCAAGTAGCGGCGGAGCCGCCCACCCGCGAAGTCACACGGGATTTCAGCACCCCCGCCTTCCCCTGCGTCCTCTCGTTCTTCCTCTGCGTCCTCTGCGTTTGATTTTTTTTAACGCCGAGGACGCTGAGGTACGCGGAGGTACGCCGGGAATTTCGTCAGCGCCCGGCGTTGCATCCCGTCACCCGCGATCCCGGCCGTTTCGGGGTTTTCACCCATCGTGAATTCC
>JADFHR010000237.1 GCA_022567015.1 Pseudomonadota bacterium | reverse complement strand
GTCCCGGCGCCGTTTGCTCCCACCGCTCACTCATGCCGCACACCCTTCGTCGGCCACGGACCCGGGCCGCTCCCGGCGCCATCCCGCCCGCGGCGGCGGGATTTCGCGTCGGGGAAATGTTGTCCCGGCGTCCGTGGTTGTTACGCCCATCGCGCGCATTAACCTTAATACCTGCCCCCGGGCCACGGGTCCGAGAGGCGCTGTCTCCATGCCCGGCCAGGGTAGCCGGTATATCCTTAACAGGCGCTTTATGCGCCGTCCCATGCCGGTTTTTCGCCTTCCGCGGAGCCCGAAAACGGCCCTCCGGCCGCCCCGTGCCGCGATTCGCATCCTGCACCTTAACTAATAAAGAAATATAAAATTTTACATAAATGGTTTTTTATTAGTGTGTTGATAATCTAATACCTACTACTATAATACAGAAAGCGCACAGAAAGTAAAATCTCATAAAGGCTCATGTCATGAAACCGCTCGCTTGGCAAAAAACCGGCGCGGAGGCCCCAATTGACAGCGCCCCTCGCATGTCTCTCTACGACTTCATGAAGTCGCGGATGGACGACGTGATCTATGCGCGGCCGATCCACGACGAGAACGGCTCAGCGTTCGCTGTCTACGCCGCGGATGGGACTTTTCTGGACCTGTTCGACACCCTGGGCGAGGTGATCATCGCCGCCCACGACCAAGACATGGTCGTGGCGACCGTGCACTGAGTTGTGCCGGAGCTTCTTCCCCAGACACATTGCGGACGGGTTGAGCGTCCGGTGTCGGTACACCCCGTGACCGGACCCCTGACGATCGGAGCGCCAAAGGGATGACCATTTCCGGGGTGACGGCGTCGGCCGTTTCCGCCTTGACCGCCAATGCCACGCGGGTCGCCGCGGTGGCCGACAACGTGGCCAACGTCGGCACCGTCGGCTTCAAGGCGACCGCGGTGCGGACCACCACACTGGTCACCGGGCAGGGCGCCGGCGGGGACTTTGCCGCCGGCGGCGTGCGCACCGTGGCGCGCCCGTCCGTGGCCGTGCAGGGGGTGCTCGAGAGCACCAACTCCGCCACCGACCTGGCCGTCGCCGGCGACGGTCTCTTCCCCGTCGAGGGGCCGGCGGGCGGCCGCCTGTTCACCCGCGCCGGCGCCTTTTCACCGGACGGCGACGGATTCCTGGCCAATACGGCGGGTTTCCGCCTGCTCGCCTTTCCCACCGACGGCGCGGGCCAGCCCACGGGTTCGGCCCTGGAGCCGGTGAACCTCGACCGGGTCGGCGGCACCGCCGCCCCGACCACGCGTCTCGGCCTCGGCGCCAACCTGCCCGCCGACGCCGCCGTCGGCGACAGCGTCAATGTGACCGCCCGGGTCCGCGATTCCCTCGGCAACGCCCTGGACGTGACACTGAATTTCCGCAAGGTGGGCGCCAACCGCCACACCCTCACCATCGGCGATCCCGTCGCCGCCGGCGCCGTCGCCGGCACGGCGCGCGAGGGCGGCGCCGGCGGGCCGCCCTTTGCCGTCGACGTGGTGTTCAACGGCGACGGGTCGCTGCGGGGGTTCGACACCGACCAGGACGGGACCGTCGACGGCGGCACGCCGCCCATCCTCCATGTGGATGGCCTTTCCACCGGCGGCGCCGACCTGGACATCGCCCTCGACCTGGGCAGCGCGGGCGGCCTTGACGGACTGACCCAGTTCTCGGGCGGCTTCACGCTTGGCTTCATCGACAGCGACGGGGCCCGGTTCGGCACCGTCTCCGGCGTCGATATCTCCAGCGACGGGTCGGTCACGGCCCTGTTCGACAACGGCGAAAGGCGGGCCATCTACCAGATCCCCCTCGCCACGTTCGCCAACCCGGACGGGTTGCAGGCCAAAACGGGCAACGTCTTCGCCGAGACCGCCGCCTCCGGCCAGGCCCTGCTGGGGACGCCGGGAAGCGGCGCCAACGGCACCGTGCAGGCGGGGGCGCTCGAACACTCCAACGTCGACCTGGCCGGCGAATTCGCCAATCTCATCCAGGCCGGCGTCGCCTACGGCTTCGCCGTCGCCGTCCTGCGCACCGCCGACGAGATGGTCCGCACCCTCCTCGACATCAAGGCTTAGGTCCAGGCGGGCCTGGTCCCAGGAATCACGACTCCCGGGCAAAGCGGCCTCGCCGGCGCGCTCACCGGGCCGGGGGCGGCGAAAAGGGCCGCCAGCCCGTGCCTTCGTGGCCGAAGCGGAAGGCCTGGGGGTGGAGGATCTCGGCCATGATCTCCAGGGAGTCCGCGAGCCTGGGGCCGGGCCGGTTGAAGTAATCGCTGCCGTTGGTGATATAGACGCGTCCCGCCCGGACGGCGGAAAGGTCCGACCAGCCCGGGCGCGCCGCCAGGGCGTCGGCCTCCGTCCCCGTCCTGTCGAGGCCGAATCCGCAGGGCATGAACACGATCACGTCGGGGTCGGCGCCGGCCAGGGCGTCCCATTCCAGCCCCGGCGCGTGTTCTCCCGGCGTGCCGAACGGATCCTCGCCGCCGGCCAGCGCCACCAGCTCCGGCACCCAGTTGCCGGCGGCCATCAGCGGCTCCGTCCACTCGATGCAGGCGACCCGCGGCCGCTCGGAGAGGGCGCCGGCGCGGGCCGCGATCGCGGCCGCCTTCTCCTCCATGCGCCGGACCAGCGCCGCGCCGGCGCCGGCGACGCCCAGGGCCCCGGCGACGCGGACGATATCGTCGTAGACGTCGGCCAGGCCGTTGGGCTCCAGGGACACGATGCGGACCTCCCGGCCGACCCAGCCGCAGACCGCGGCCTCGACCTCGGCGAGGCTGACCGCGCACACCTCGCACTGGCTTTGGGTGACGATCACGTCGGGCCGCAGCGCCCGCAGGCGCTCCTCCAGCACCTCGTAGACGGCCAGCGCCTGGGTCACCGCCTGGCGCACCCGGGCGTCGATGTCGGCGCTGGTGCCTTCCAGGCGCAGGCGTGGGCGGGTGCACACGGGCAGCGCACGCACGTGCGGCGGGTAGTCGCATTCATGGGAGCGGCCGACCAGGCGGTCGGCGCAGCCAAGGGCCGCGGTGATTTCCGTGGCGCTCGGGATCAGGGATACGACGCGTTGATCTGTCATGGCGAATCAAAGGTCCGGACCAACCCGCCAAGGTACGCGGAGGCGACTCCCCGCGCCGCGGGTTTTTCGCGGCGGCTCAGGCGGCGTCGTGCAGGGTGACGCCGGCGCCTTCCACCAGCATGGTCCTGTTCAGGAGCTTGACGCAGGCGTAAACGGCCTCGATGGTGGGCGCCGGCGTCCCGGTCAGGGCGCCGAGCTCAAGGATGGCGCCGATCAGGGCCTCGATCTCGAGGGACCGGCCCAGTTCCACGTCCTGGAGCATCGAGGTCTTGTGGGCGCCGACCCCTTCCGCGCCGGCGATCCGTTTTTCGATGGTGTGGCGGAACTCGATGCCCAGTTTATGGGCGATGTCCTGGGCTTCCTTCATCATGGTCTCGGCAAGTTTGCGGGTTTCCGGAAACTGGCAGATGTCGACCAGGGTCGCATGGGTGAGCGCGCTGATCGGGTTGAAGGAAAGGTTGCCCCATGCCTTGAGCCAGATCTCGGCGCGGATGTCGTCGAGGATGCGCGACCGGAATCCGGCGTTGATCAGGGCGTCGTAGAGTTTCTTGACGCGGTCGCTCTCCGACCCGTCCAGTTCGCCGATGGGGAAGCGGTCGCCTTCCACATGATGGATGACCCCGGGCTCGGTGACCGCCGCCGCCGGGTAGACCACGCAGCCGATGATGCGGTCGCCGTCGATGTTCCTGGCCAGCACGCCGGTGGGATCGAGGGTGGTCAGTTGCCGCCCGTCGAATTCGCCTCCGTGTTTGTGGAAATACCACCAGGGAAGGCCGTTCTGCACGGTGACGATCGCGGTCTCGGGCCCCAAGAGGGCGGGGATTTTCGCCGCCGCCGATTCCAGGTAGTGGGCCTTCAGGGCCAGGATGATGACGTCCTGGGGGCCGGCGTCCTCGAACGCGTCGATGGCCTTGATGTTCTTGACCACGTACTCGGTGCCGTCTTCCCAGATCAGCTTCAGGCCGTTCTCCTGGATCGCCGCAAGGTGCGTCCCCTGGTCGATCAGGGTGACGTCTTCGCCCGCGAGGGCGAATTTCGCTCCCATCAGTCCGCCGATGGCACCGGCGCCGACGACGCAAATTTTCATTCTCCCCTCCTTTCGGTCTTATACCAAGGGGCGCTGATCATGACTCATAGAGATCGCGTAGGCGGCTCGTCGGGTAGGAGGAAAGTTGCAGGCGATGCGGCGCATCGTCAAAACTTTTCGACGCCCTCCGACGGGCCGCATACGCGA
>JADFHR010000236.1 GCA_022567015.1 Pseudomonadota bacterium | reverse complement strand
GCCGGGGAAGCGGGCCTGGATATCTCGGCGGTGCCGGGCACGGGCCCCCACGGGCGCATCGTCAAGAGCGACATCGAGGCGGCCGTTGCCGGCGGCGTCGCGCTCCCCGCCGCCGCGCCGGTGACGGCGGTGGCGCCAGCGCCGGCCGTCACGGCGGAACAGACCACCACGGCGATTCCGAACACCACCATGCGCAAGGTGATCGCCGCCCGGCTTTCGCAGTCGAAGCGGGACATCCCGCATTTCTACCTGACCATCGACTGCGAGATGGACGCGTTGCTCGGCGTGCGCCGGGAATTGAACGCCAACGCCCCGGAAGGCGAGGGAAGCTATAAGATTTCGCTCAACGACTTCATCATCCGCGCCACCGCCCTGGCCCTGCGCCAGGTGCCGGCGGCCAACGCCACGTGGACCGACGAGGCCATCCTCCGCTACCACAGGGTCGATGTCTGCGTTGCCGTGGCGACGCCCGGCGGCCTCATCACCCCGGTCATCCGCGACGCCGACAACAAGGGGCTCCTCGTTCTCTCCCGCGAGATGAACGACCTGGCGGCCCGCGCCCGCGAGGGCAAGCTGCTGCCCGAGGAATACCAGGGCGGCGGCTTCACCATTTCCAACCTGGGCATGTACGGCGTCAAGGAATTCGCCGCCATCATCAACCCGCCCCAGTCGTGCATCCTCGCCGTCGGCGCCGGCGCCCAGCGTCCGGTGGTCAAGGACGGGGCCCTGGCCGTCGCCACGGTCATGTCGTGCACCCTGGCGGTGGACCACCGCTCGGTGGACGGCGCCGTGGGCGCGGAGTTCCTCGCCGCCTTCAAACGGCTCGTCGAAGCGCCGCTGACCATGCTGCTGTGAGGCGCGCCCCCATGGCCGACACCACCTTCGACATCATCATCGTCGGCGCCGGGCCGGGCGGCTACGTGACCGCCATCCGCGCCGCCCAGCTGGGCATGAAGGCGGCGGTGGTGGAAGGCGAGCACCTGGGCGGCATCTGCCTCAACTGGGGCTGCATCCCGACCAAGGCGCTGCTGCGCACGGCCGAGATCTTCCACACCATGCACCGGGCGGAGGAATTCGGATTGAGTGTCAAGGAGATATCCTTCGACGTGAAGAAAGTGGTCGAACGTTCCCGCGCCGTGGCCAAGCAGCTCAGTAGCGGCGTCGGGTACCTCCTGAAGAAGAACAAGGTCACGGTCTTCGACGGCTATGGACGCCTCGACGGCGCCGGCAGGGTGCACGTGGAAAAAGACGGCAAGGGGATCGCCGACCTGGCCGCCAAGCACATCATTCTCGCCACCGGCGCCCGGGCGCGGTCGCTCCCCGGCCTGGAGCCGGACGGCAAGCTGGTGTGGACCTACAAGGAGGCGATGGTCCCCGAGGTCATGCCGAAGTCCATCCTGGTCGTCGGCTCCGGCGCCATCGGCATCGAGTTCGCCAGCTTCTTCCGCGACTTCGGCGCCGAGGTGACGGTGGTCGAGGCGCTGCCCCGGGTGCTGCCGGTGGAGGACGAGGAGATCTCGGACTTCGCCCGCAAGGCCTTCGAGGAACAGGGCATGAAGATCCTCACCTCGGCGACGGTGACCGGCCTGAAAAAGGCGAAGAGCGGCGTCACCGCCACCGTCGAGGCCGGCGGCAAGTCGACCCAGGTGCGCGCCGAGCGGGTGATCCTGGCCGTCGGCATCGTCGGCAACGTGGAGAACCTCGGCCTCGAGGGCACCAAGGTGAAGGTGGATAAGGCCCACATCGTCATCGACGAATGGGGCCGCACCGGCGAGCCCGGCGTCTATGCCATCGGCGACGTGACCGGGCCGCCCTGGCTGGCCCACAAGGCCAGCCACGAAGGGGTCATCTGCGTCGAGAGGATCGCCGGCGTCCCGGCCCTGCATCCCCTGGACAAGAGCCGCATTCCCGGCTGCACCTACTGCCGGCCCCAGGTCGCCAGCATCGGCCTGACCGAGAAACAGGCCGTTGCCCAGGGCCACGAGGTCAAGGTCGGCCGCTTTCCGTTCATGGGCAACGGCAAGGCGGTGGCCCTGGGCGAGCCCGAGGGGCTGGTCAAGACCGTGTTCGACGCCGCCACCGGCGAACTGCTCGGCGCCCACATGGTCGGCGCCGAGGTCACGGAACTGATCCAGGGCTTCGCCGTCGCCAAGACCCTGGAAACCACCGAGGCCGAACTCATGCACGCCATCTTCCCCCATCCGACCCTGTCGGAGATGATGCACGAATCGGTGCTTGACGCCTACGGACGGGCTATCCATTTCTAACCCATGGCCACCGTGCACCCCCTGAAGGCGGAAACGCCGCAACCGCGCAAGCCGCCCTGGATCCGCGTCAGGGCGCCGACGTCCGCAGGGTACGGCGAAACCCTGAGGCTCATGCGCGCCCACGGCCTGGTGACGGTCTGCGAAGAGGCGGCGTGCCCCAACATCGGCGAGTGCTGGTCGCGCGGCCACGTCACCGTGATGATCCTCGGCGATATCTGCACCCGCGCCTGCGCCTTCTGCAACGTCAAGACCGGCAGGCCCGGCGCCGTCGATGCCCTGGAGCCGGAGAACCTGGCCCGCAGCGTCGCCAGCATGGGGCTCAAGCACGTGGTCGTCACCTCGGTCGACCGGGACGACCTGGACGACGGCGGGGCGGCCCAGTTCGTGCGCTGCATCGAACGCATCCGCGAGGCCTCGCCGGGGACCACCATCGAGGTGCTGACGCCGGACTTCCGCAACAAGGAAGGGGCCCTGGAGGCGGTGATCGCGGCCCGTCCCGACGTCTTCAACCACAACCTGGAAACGGTGCCCCGGCTCTATCCGACCATCCGCCCGGGGGCGCGGTACTTCCATTCGCTGCGCCTGCTCGATCAGGCGAAGAAGATCGATCCGGCCATCTTCACGAAATCGGGAATCATGGTCGGACTGGGCGAGGAGCGCCGCGAAGTCCTGCAGGTGATGGACGATCAGCGCTCGGCCGATGTCGATTTCCTGACCATCGGCCAGTACCTTCGGCCGACGCCCCGCCACGCGCCCGTGGACCGCTACGTCACGCCGGACGAGTTCGAAGACTACCGGCGCCTGGCGCTGGCCAGGGGATTCCTGATGGTGGCGTCGTCACCGCTGACGCGGTCGTCCTATCACGCCGACAGGGACTTCGAGACCCTGCGCGCGGCGCGCCAGGCGAAAGCCCGGGCCGGCTGACCGGCGCCATGCCCACCCACGCGGAAAAACGCGTCGTTCCGTTCACGCCGGAACAGATGTTCGACCTGGTGGCCGACGTGGAACGCTACCCCGAATTCCTGCCCTGGTGCGTGGCGGCCCGCGTCCGCAAGCGCGAGGGCAACACGCTCATGGCCGACCTGGTGATCGGCTTCAAGATGTTCCGCGAAGGCTTCACGACAAAGGACGTGTTCGACCGTCCCCGGCGCATCGACGTCTCCTATTCCGAGGGGCCGTTCAAGTACCTGAACAATCACTGGGTCTTCGAGCCCCACGGCGACGGTGCGTGCCTGATCGACTTCTACGTGGATTTCGAGTTCCGCTCGCGGCTCCTGCAGCGGATGATCGGCGTCCTTTTCAACGAGGCGGTCAAGATCATGGTGTCCGCCTTCGAGAAACGGGCCCACGCGCTCTATGGCGGCTCCGAGGAGGCCGCACCGGCAGAGGCCGCCGCCGACGCCCCGGGGGCGCGCTAAAACACGTCCCTCATAAAGAGCGTGAGCTTTGTATCCCGCCACCCGAACTCCGTCGGCCGGAGGTCAGCGCCCGGGGAGCGATGCGGACAACGCCGCTTCGCACGGCGAAGAGCGGACGAAATCTTCGATCGTGATCGATGTGTCATTCGCCGCGAGATCCAGACGCGC
The DNA here is from genome assembly GCA_022567015.1 of Pseudomonadota bacterium. GTDB lineage: Bacteria > Pseudomonadota > Alphaproteobacteria > Rhodospirillales > 2-02-FULL-58-16 > JACZQZ01. Next base: position 486 of record JADFHR010000236.1, on the reverse strand, counting down.
CAGTTCCCGCGGCAGCAATCGCCGTAGCTCCAGCAAGCGGTCGAATTGCACATCGCATGCCGGGATCGGTGGCGGATAGCTCCGTAACTCCTCGGCCACGGTTTCCTTCAGGGCTTCGAGGCGAAGCCGCAGCGAACGCCATTCCGATTCGGTGTTCATGGGTGGATCTTATACCAAGGGACGCTGATCATGACCCGACGAGCCGGCTTACCAAGGCTTTCGGCTAGAGCGGGTCAGGATTGATTGAGATCATCTCTCCTCCCGTCGTTGCCGGGCTTGACCCGGCAATCCATGGACCCCCGGGTCAAGCCCGGGGGTGACGGAAAGGGCACGGCGATTCCGATCAATCTTGAAATGCTCTAGGAGCGTGCGCTGTGGCGATGCGGGGCATCGCGAAGCGTGCGCGACGCCGTCCGAAAGCCTTGGTAAGCCGCCGTTGCGGTCGCGTATGCGGCCCGTCGGAGGGCGTCGAAAAGTTTCGACGAT
>JADFHR010000235.1 GCA_022567015.1 Pseudomonadota bacterium | reverse complement strand
CATCGGCGCCACGCGGTCGGCGTGGCCAAGACAACCCGACAACCCCGCGACATAGCTCGCAAACCGAGCTTCACTGCCCTCGTCCGTGCATTGAAAATCCATCCCAGACCCCTCCATCCAGCGTGAACCTTCCTTCATACCACAATATCTTGTATTCAAAACACCTCTTGATACTGGATTTTGTGACTCAGCAGGACTAGTGGCCTGTATCACAATAGGATGGTACCTGTGACAGAGGACACTAGGATTTCGCCACGCCGCGGCGGACGGCGGTTGGCGATTCCGGGCGCCGGTGCGCGCCGGCGGACACGGACGGCGGGGAACTTGGATGCGTCTTCCCTCGGAGGTCAAGATGGTCGAGGTCGGGCCCCGCGACGGCCTGCAGAACGAGGCCGGGGCGGTGCCGGCCGCGGTCAGGATCGGCTTCATCGACCGCCTGGCGGAGGCCGGCTTCCGGGTGGTGGAGGCGGGCAGTTTCGTGTCCGCCGAACGGGTGCCGCAGATGGCCGATACCGCCGAGGTGATGGCCGGCATCGCGCGCAAGCCCGGCGTCAGCTATCCTGTCCTGGTCCCCAACATGAAAGGCTTCGAGGCGGCGGTGGCGGCCGGGGCCGGGGAGGTCGCCGTATTCGCCGCGGCGTCGGAGACGTTCTCGCGGAAGAACATCAACTGCTCCATCTCCGGGAGCCTGGAACGGTTCGCGCCCGTGTGCGCGGCGGCGCAGGCAAGGGCCATGCGCGTGCGCGGCTATGTCTCCTGCGTGCTGGGCTGTCCGTACGAAGGGGACGTGCCGGCGGCGGCCGTGGCCCGGGTGGCCGGGCGCCTGCTGGCCATGGGCTGTTACGAAATCTCGCTGGGCGATACCATCGGCGTCGGCACCCCGGCCCGGGCGCAGGACCTTGTGGACGCGGTGGCCCGGGTGGTGCCGGTGGAGAAGCTGGCGGTGCATTTTCACGACACCTACGGCCAGGCGCTGGCCAATATCCTGGCGGTCCTGGAGCGCGGCGTGGCGGTCACCGACGGCTCGGCGGCCGGCCTCGGCGGCTGTCCCTACGCCGAGGGCGCGTCGGGCAACGTCGCCTCGGAGGACGTGCGCTACATGCTGGGAGGGCTCGGCGTGGAAACCGGCATCGACCTGGACGCCCTGGTCGAGGCCGGGCGGTTCATCTGCGCGGCGCTGGGCCGCAAGCCGGCCTCCAAGGTTGCCCTTGCGTGGGCGGGCGGGGACGGTCCATGACCGTCCACCTGATCAAGATGGCCGTCGGCGTGGGCGACGTCCAGCACCTGGCCCGTATCCAGGCGGGCCGCCTTCGCCAGGCGCGGGAGCGGGACGAGGCGGCCGTGCTCCGCCATTACACCCGTCATAGGCCCCGGCGGTCGGCGGAATTGACCGACGGCGGTTCGCTTTACTGGGTGATCAAGGGGTTCGTCCGCGTCCGCCAGGAAATCCGCGCCGTGGAAAGGGGCGTCAATGCCGAGGGCCGCCCGTCCTGCGCCCTGGTTCTGGACCCCGGCCTGGTCAGGACCTCGCTTCAGGCGTGCAGACCGTTCCAGGGCTGGCGCTACCTCGGGGCCGAAAACGCGCCCGCGGACCTCAGCCCCCTGACCGGGGAAACGGACGGCGTGCCCCGGGAATTGGCCGCCGAGCTCAGGCACCTGGGGCTGTTGTGAGGGCGCCGGCGTCCCCGCCGCACGGGTTCCCCGGCCGCCGGCCACGGCCGCGGGCCGGTCTCGCGAAATTTTACTGGATTGGAGATTGCAATCTGAGAGAGTGTATCGGGGCGGAACGCCAGGGGTCCCGGGGTGATGGATACGTTTAACCTTGAACGGCTGAATTTCCTCGTCGTCGACGACAGCAGCCACATGCGGTCCCTGGTGCGAAGCGTGCTGCATGGGCTCGGCGCCAAGCACATCGAGGAAGCGACCGACGGTGCCGACGCCTATGCGCGACTCTGCACCTACGCCGCCGACGTCGTCATCTGCGACTGGCAGATGTCACCCATGGACGGGCTTGAATTCGTGCGTCTGTTGCGTACGGCCACCAACAGCCCCAATCCCTTCGTTCCCGTCATCATGCTGACCGCGCACACGGAAACGAAACGGGTGATGGAGGCGCGCGATGCCGGCATCACCGAATTTCTCGCCAAACCCATTTCGGCGCAACAGTTGGGTTCGCGAATCCGCGCCGTCATCGAGCACCCACGCCCCTTCGTCCGCGCGGAATCGTATATCGGCCCCGACCGCCGGCGCCGGCAGGATCCGGACTTCGAGGGGCCGGAACGGCGTTAACAGGACACGGCCGAGCGACCGGAAGAGGGGGCGGCGGACTCATCGCGGCGGAGGTGGAAACCCTTCTCAACGGGTGACCGCGGCGGGTACCCCTTTCGACTTGCCATTGACCAGTCAAACCTCCATATAGGACGCACGCTTGCGCCGGGCGGCGCGGCGCCGGGGGGACTCGCGGGGTGTCTCCCCGGTTACGTTATGCGGGGGACGCCCCCGCGGCTCGCGGCGGGCTTGAGCGGTAAAGGGACTCGGTGAAGGCATTGCGTCATGGACGATGAGCCCAAAGCGGAAGTCATCACGCCGCCCGATACCCTGAAAAAGAAGGTGAAGACCGGCGGTCCGGGGGCGGTCGACGGCGGCACCCTGGAACGGGCCGAGGCCGTCATCGCCGACATGACCGACAACTACGTGGAATGGGCGGCCAAGGACCTGGCGAAGATTTACCAGGCCCTGGACAACCTGAAGGCTGAAAAGAAGGACCGCAAGGACGCCCTCGCCCTAATCTTCCAGCTCTCCCATGACATGAAGGGCCAGGGCGGAAGCTTCGGCTACACGCTGATGACCATCCTTGGCGGCACCCTGTGCAACTTCGTCGAAAAACTGGAAGACGCGGGATCGGTCGAGATCGAGGTCATCCAACTCCACATCAACGCCATGGCCCTGGTGATCGCCAAGCAGATGAAGGGCGACGGCGGCAAGGAGGGGGTGCAACTGCTCAAGGGGCTGGGTCTGGTGGCGGCCAAGGTTTCCAAGGAATAGCCACCCACCGGGCGATCGCCGCCCGTCGCGTTCGCCAAGGAATCCTATCTCAGGCTCAAGCCGCGATGGTGGCGGACTCGCCCGCCCGCAGCATTTCCTCGGCCAGGCGGTCGGCGATGACGCTGGTGGCCACGTTCTCGGCGTCGGCGCGGGCAAAGATCCGTTTTAGGGTTTCGCTGATGGATTCCACCCTTTTCAGGACCGTCTGCTGGCTGTGCCCGGCGTTCTCGCAGGCCACGTCGATGAGGCCGCCCGCGTTGGCGACGTAGTCGGGCGCATAGAGGATGTTCCGGCGCCTGAGGGCTTCGCCGTGGCGGGCTTCCGCCAGCTGGTTGTTGGCGGAACCGGCGACCACCGTGGCATGCAGCCGGCCCAGGGTGTCGTCGTTGATCACGGCGCCCAAGGCGCAGGGGGCGAACACGTCCACATCCAGGTCGTAGATGTCGTCCGGGTCCACGGCGTGGGCGCCGAATTCCCGCACCGCGCGCCGCACCGGCTCGTCCCGGATATCGGTGACGAACACCTGCGTCCCGGCTTCGGCGAGGTGCTGTTCCAGCTCGGAAGACATCAATCCCTGCTGGGCCGACATGAAGCGGCGGTGGATTCCTGGTCCCGGGTCGGGCCGAGGGATCCGCGCTATTTCGATGTGCGCCGGGACATGATCCTCGAGCTGGAGAATCTGGGCCGTGTCGACGAGGCCGAACTGTACTTGAGGCGAGCCCAGCGACAGCACGACCGTTGGGCCGACGTGCTGCGACGCCTCCCTTCCTCCGGGCTGCTGCCTGATGACGAAGCGATGTTGAAGCGCCTGGAAGCCGCCATGACCGCAACCGACTGACCCCCCTCACACTGAAGAACTGGACTAACGACTCTCATACGACGATGGCACTCATCGACTCCGGTGAAACTGGAGACCTGCAAGGGCCCGATTTCATTTTCTCATGGCCTGCGCATGGAGTTGTTCTATGCGTTAAAGGCTTTGACAGATGACACAAACATCCACCAGAGCTGGCGTGAGGCCGCGATCGATCCCTCTGTATCGATCCAGGACCTGATGGACAGCCTCGCCCTCGTACCGACTGACGCCGTCGTTGCGCGTTCCGAACCACATGTGTCCCTGCCGGTCCTGCAGGATCGCCTGCACCATCGGACCGGACAGGCCGTCGGTCCAGCGTGCTCCAGCGGCCGCGGCCCGGACCGAGGGGACGGGAGGTACCCGGGCCCGCGGCGACCGAGCGGATTTGCCTCAGAGGGGCGCTGTATGAACGGAACGCGACCCTGAGCCGTCCTCCATCC
>JADFHR010000045.1:3933-16131 GCA_022567015.1 Pseudomonadota bacterium | reverse complement strand
GGTGGCCCCCCGGGGGTCGCGGGGGCGCCCCCCGCGTGTCCAATGACCGGGGGGACACCCCCCGGTGGCCCCCCGGCGCCGGCCTCTCGAATCAATACGACCCCGTCGTTCCGGCTTTCGGGATCAGCCGCTCGAGGGCCCAGCGGGCCGCGTCCCTGACCAGGGGCGAGGAATCGTCCAGGCGCTCGCGGGCGGCCCCGGCGAGGGCGCGGTCGGCGCTGTTGCCGATGGCGATCAGCACGTTGCGCACGAAACGGTCGCGCCCGGTGCGCTTGATCGGGGACGCGGCGAAGGCCCGGCGGAAGGCGGCGTCGTCGAGGCGCGCCAGGTCGGCGAGGCGCGGGCTGTCCGTCTCCGCGCTGGCGGCAAACGCCTCGTCCGGCGTCGGCGCGGCGAACTTGTTCCACGGACAGACGGCCAGGCAGTCGTCGCAGCCGTAGATACGGTTGCCCATCCGCTCGCGCAGGCCGGGGGCGATGGGGCCCTTGTGCTCGATGGTCAGGTACGAGATGCAAAGTCCCGGATCGATCCGGTAGGCTTCGGCCAGGGCGCCGGTTGGACAGGCCCGCTGGCACAGGTCGCACGAGCCGCAGTGGTCCGTTTCCGGGGCGTCGGGCGGCAGGGTGAGCGTCGTGAACACCTCGCCCAGGAACAGCCACGAGCCGAAGTCGCGCGAGATCAGGTTGGTGTGCTTGCCCTGCCAGCCGACCCCGGCCCGCGCCGCCAGGGGCTTTTCCATGACCGGCGCGGTGTCGACGAAGACCTTGACCTCGCAGTCGAGGGTCTCCGCCATCCAGCGCCCAAGCCGCTTGAGGCGCTTTTTGAGAACGCGGTGATAATCGACGCCCCGGGCATACACACTTACCGTGCCCCGGTCGCGCCGGGCGAGCGATGCCAGGGGGTCCCCCCTGGGGCCGTAGTTGGTCCCCAGGACGACGATGCTCTCAACCTCGGGCCACAGCGCCCGGGGCGCGGCGCGCCGGGCCTGGGTGTCGGCCATCCAGGCCATGTCGCCGTGCAGGCCGCGGGACAGGAACTCGGCCAGATGGCGCCGGTCGGCCTCGGCCGCCTCGGCGGCGCAGAAGCCGACCGCCTCGAACCCGATCGCGCGCGCCTTGTCGCGGATGACCTGCTTAGCGTCCCGCACCGTTCCCTCGCCAGCCCGGGCGCGGATGTGCTATTCAGCCCGCGCCGTGTCGGTGCCGCCAATGGTGCCACGGAACGGCGCCCGGCGCACCGTTCTTTGCGCGATGCCCGCGGGGCGCGCGGGCACCGGAGGCGTTCATGGAGGAATCGACGCCGTGACGGCCAAGGCCGTGATTCTTCTCAGCGGCGGACTGGACTCCGCCACCGTGCTCGCCATCGCGCAGGCGGAGGGCTTCGACGTGTGCGCCCTCACCTTCCGCTACGGCCAGCGCCATGACGTGGAGGTGGAGGCGGCCGGGCGCATCGCCGCCGGCGCCGGGGTCACGCACCACGTCACCGTGGACATGGATCTGCGCACCTTCGGCGCCTCCGCCCTTACCGGCGACATCGAAGTCCCCAAGGACCGCTCCGAGGCCGCCATCGGCACCGGCATTCCGATCACCTACGTGCCGGCGCGGAACACCATCTTCCTCGCCTATGCCCTGGCCCAGGCCGAGGTGTCGGGCGCCTTCGACATCTTCATCGGAGTCAACGCCCTCGATTACAGCGGCTACCCGGACTGCCGGCCCGCCTACATCGCGGCCTTCCAGGCGATGGCCAACCTGGCCACCAGGGCCGGCGTGGAGGGAGAGAGAAAGACCGCCATCCACACGCCGCTGATCGACCTCACCAAGGCCCTGATCATCCGCAAGGGCCTGGAGCTGGGGGTCGACTTCGCCCTCACGGTGAGCTGCTACGACCCCGGCCCGCCCACGGACGACGGGATCCCGCACTGCGGCCGCTGCGACGCCTGCATCCTGCGCCGGAAAGGCTTCGCCGGGGCGGGCGCCCGGGACCCGACCCTTTATGCGGCCTGAAACGCCCTTAACCGTCAATCGTCGGACCCCGGCTATCGGGCCGTGATGGCGTTATTTTTTTTATCCCTCGGCGTCCCTCTGCGTCCTCGGCGTTTGTATTTTTAACGCGGAGGACGCAGAGGAACGCAGAGGAAAAGATAGAGCGCATCAACCTACGAAGTGCGCCAAGCGCGTGGCGCACATTTCGAGCATCTCTTCGCCTTGGTGTCTTCTGTAACCGGATGGTCGAAGGGAGTCCCCTACCCCCGCCCCCGGTAGGGCGCGACGCCGGGGTCGGGGATCCACAGGCCGGCGGGCGGGTCGCCGGTCTGGTAGTAGACGTCGATGGGGATGCCGCCGCGCGGATACCAGTAGCCGCCCATGCGCAGCCATTTGGGCTTCACCTCTTCCGTCAACCGCCGGGCGATGGTCATCGTGCACTCCTCGTGAAAGGCGGCGTGGTTGCGGAACGAGGCCAGGTACAGTTTGAGCGACTTGCTTTCCAGGATCGCCCGGTCGGGCACGTAGTCGATGACCAGACAGGCGAAATCGGGCTGCCCGGTCACCGGGCACAACGAGGTGAACTCCGGGCAGGTGAAGCGCACCACGTAATCGGCGCCGGTTTCGGGGTTGCTCACCGTTTCCAGCACGGCCTCGGCGGGCGAGGCCGGAATGCCGGCGGCGCCGCCAAGCTGGGTCAGGTTCTGGTATCTGTTGTCGGCCATGTCGTGTCCTATACCGGCTCGATGTCGCCCGCCGCCTGTTCCCCGGCGAACGCCGCGGCGAACGCCTCGAAGGTGCCGTTGCCGATGGCCCGCCGGAGCCCCACCATCAGCTCCTGATAATAATGCAGGTTGTGGCGGGTCAACAGCATGGCGCCGAGGATCTCTTTCGAGCGCACCAGGTGACACAGGTAGGCCCGGCTGTATCGGGTGCAGGCGGGGCACGGGCAGTTGGCGTCGAGCGGCCGGGAATCCTCCGCGTGCCGGGCGTTGCGCAAGTTCACCGTGCCCCGCCGGGTGAAGGCCTGGCCGGTGCGCCCCGACCGGGTGGGCAGCACGCAGTCGAACATGTCGGCGCCGCGCGCCACCGCCCCCACCAGGTCGTCCGGCTTGCCGACGCCCATGAGGTAGCGTGGACGGTCCTTGGGCAACAGTGCCGTGGTCAATTCCAGGGTGTCGAACATCAGCTCCTGACCCTCGCCGACGGCGAGGCCGCCGATGGCGTAGCCGTCGAAACCCAGGGCGGTCAGCGCTGCCGCGGACTCCCGGCGCAAATGGTCATGGACTCCGCCCTGGACGATGCCGAAAAGGCCGGCCCCGGGGCGTTCGCGGAACGCCGTTCGGGACCGTTCGGCCCAGCGCATGGACAGGCGCATGGACCGGGCGCACGCCGTCTCGTCCGCCGGGTAAGGGGTGCATTCGTCGAGCACCATGGCGATGTCGGCGCCGAGCGCGCGCTGGATGTCCACCGCCCGTTCCGGCGACAGCGCGTGGCGGGCGCCGTCGATGTGGGAGGTGAAGACGACGCCGTCTTCGCTCACCTCACGCAACTTGGCCAGGGACATCACCTGGAAGCCGCCGGAATCGGTGAGGATGGGCTTGGGCCAGTTCATGAACCGGTGCAACCCGCCCAGTCTTTCCACCACCTCGGCGCCGGGACGCAGCATCAGATGATAGGTATTGGCCAGGATCACCTGGGTGCCGGTCTCCGCCACCGTCTCCGGCGTCAACGCCTTGACCGTGGCGCCCGTGCCGACGGGCATGAAGGCGGGGGTGTCGATCATCCCGTGGGCGGTGTGCACCTGGCCGAGCCGGGCCCGGCCGTCGGTGGCGAGGACCTGGAACGTAAGCCCGCTCACGGCGTCCGCTCCAGCAGGCAGCAGTCGCCGTAGGAGTAGAAGCGGTAGCCCTCCCGTTTCGCGTGCTCGTAGGCCCGCTTCATGCGCGCCGTGCCGGCGAAGGCCGAGACCATCATGAAGAGCGTCGTGCGCGGCAGGTGGAAATTGGTGAGCAGCACGTCGACGATCCTGAACCGGTATCCCGGCGTGATGAAGATGTCCGTGTCCCCGGCAAAGGGGCGCAGGCGCCCGTCTTCCCCGGCCGCGGCCTCGAGCAGCCTGAGCACGGTGCTGCCCACGGCCACCACCCGGCCGGTGGCGGCGTTGACGGCCTCGGCCGTTGACGCCGGAACCTCGCCCGATTCGGGGTGCATCCGGTGGTCGTCGGTGTCCGCGACGCGCACCGGCAGGAAGGTCCCCGCGCCGACGTGCAGGGTGAGGAACGCCGTCTCGACGCCGCGCGCCTCCAGGGCCGCCATCAGGCCCGGCGTGAAGTGCAGGGCCGCCGTCGGCGCCGCCACCGCGCCGTCTTTCTCGGCGAACATGGTCTGGTAATCCTGCCGGTCCCGGGCGTCGGCGAGGCCGGGGCGCTTGATATAGGGCGGCAGGGGCATGAACCCATGGCGCTCCAGGGCCGCCATCAGGTCGCCGCCGGTCCGGTTGAAGGCCAGGGTCACCTCGCCGTCGACGCCCTTGGCGGTGACCTGGGCGGCGAAGCCCGGCGCGAAGTCCACCCTGTCGCCCAGGCGCAGCTTGCGCGCCGGCCTGGCGAAGGCGAGCCATACCGCGGGATGGATCCGGCGGTGCAGGGTCACCTCCACCCTGGCCTGGCCGCACCGTCCCGGCAGGCGGGCGGGGATCACCCGGGTGTCGTTGAAGACGACGATGTCGCCGGCGCCGAGGAGGCCGGGCAGGTCGCGCACCGTACGGTCGCGCAGCCCGTCGTCCCCGTCCGCCGCCCGGCCCACTTCCAGGAGCCGCGCCGAGTCCTTGGGGACCACGGGCCGTTGCGCGATGAATTCGCGCGGCAGGTCGAAATCGAAATCATCCACGTTCATGGGTCGGGACGGTGTGGCGGGACGGCACGCAACCTACAGAGATTCGCGGCAAAGGACAAACCCGCCGCGCCGCCCGAAGAACCTTACCGATTTGTAACCCGCCGGAAAGCGCCCCGTAAGGTGATCGAACGTAGTGTCCCCGGTAACCGGCCGGTGTGCGGCGGGAGCGAACGCCCCAATGGGGGGCCGCGCTTCGCCCCGCCATCCGCAACCGGCCAACAGAGGAGAAGGACGATGAAGACACAGGAATGCACAAAACGCGGGCGCACCGCCGGCAGGGTGGCGGCCGTGGTGGCGGTGCTTGTCATCGCCGGCGGGGCGGTCGCGATCGGCACCTCGAACACGCTCACCGCCGCCACGGCGCCGGCCGCGGCGGCGGTGGCCGGTAGCGCCCTGCCGGTGAGCTTCGCCGACATGATCGAGAAGGTCGGCCCGGCGGTGGTCAACATCCAGGTGACGGCCGGGGACTCCGCGACCCCGGCGCACATGGAGCCCAGGGAATTCCGCGGGCCCAAGGACATGCCCGAGTTCTTCCGGCGCTTCTTCGGCGACGAGTTCGGAAAGCGTTTCGGCGACGAGTTCGGAAAGCGTTTCGGCGGCGATCACGGGCGCCGGTCCGGGCAACACCGGATGCAGGGCATGGGGTCGGGCTTCATCATCGACAAGGACGGCTACATCGTGACCAACGACCACGTGGTCCGCGGCGCCGAGAAGATCCTGGTCACCCTCAAGGATGAAGAGCAGTACGAGGCGACTCTGATCGGCCGTGACCGCAAGACCGACCTCGCCCTGATCAAGATCGAGGCGGACCGGGACCTGACCTTCGTACCCTTCGGCGACTCGGACGCGGTGCGTGTCGGCGACTGGGTGGTGGCGGTCGGCAACCCGTTCGGCCTCGACCACACGGTGACCGCCGGCATCATTTCGGCCCGCGGCCGCGCCATCGGCAACGGCCCCTATGACGACTTCCTGCAAATCGACGCTCCCATCAACAAGGGCAACTCCGGCGGCCCGACGTTCAACCTCCGGGGCGAGGTGATCGGCGTCAACACCGCCATCTTCTCACCCACCGGCGGCAGCGTCGGCATCGGCTTCGCCATCCCGTCGTCGCTTGCCCAGAAGGTGATCGCCGACCTCAAGGAGAACGGCAGAGTCGAGCGCGGCTGGCTCGGCGTCAACATTCAAGGAGTGAACAAGGACATGGCGGCCAGTCTGAACCTGGACAAGGCCAGGGGCGCCATCGTCTCCACGGTCATGCCCGACAGCCCGGCGGCGGAAGCCGGCCTCGAACAGGGCGACGTGATCCTCGCCGTCGACGGCCGGCGGGTGCGCACCGTCCGCGACCTGCCCAGGCTGATCGCCGGGATCGAGGGCGGCAAGTCGGCGAAACTCACCGTCTGGCGCGGCGGCAAGGAGAAGACCGTGCGCGTCCGCATCGGCCGCATGCCCGAATCCATGCGCCTCGGCGGCGGCGCCGAGGCCGAGGTCCAGGGCATGCGCCTTAGCAGCCTGGACCCGGCGCTCCGCCGCGCCCATGGGATCGGCGACGACATCGCCGGCGTCGTCGTCACCGGCGTCGCCGCCGACAGTTGGGCGGCGAAAAAGGGCCTGACCGCGGGCGACGTGATCGTCTCGGTGGGCAACGCCCGGGTGTCGTCGCCCGCCGACGTGGCCGCCCGGATCAGGCAGGCCAGGCAGCAACGCCAGAAAGCGGTGCTGCTCTTGATCAACCGGGAGGCCCAGGAACGCTTTGTCGCGCTTCCCCTGAAGGCCGCCTGAGAAGGGATGCCGGGGCCGGGCGCGGCCACCCCTGTTCGCCTCTCCCCTGACAGGGGCGCCGCCCCGCCCCGGCTTCCCGCCTTCCCCGTGCCGGAGGGCACGGCATATGACAGTCCTTCAGCGGCCTGTATCATAATAGGATGGTATTAGCAGGCTGCTGAAAACGGACGGAGGGTTCCGGGCGGTGCGTGTCCTGATCATCGAGGACGATCCCGAAGCCGTCGAGTACATGGTCAAGGGCCTGAAGGAAAGCGGCCACGTCGCCGATCACGCCATCGACGGCGAGGACGGCTTCCAGATGGCCCAGGGCGAAGAGTACGACGTCCTCGTGGTCGATCGCATGCTGCCCGCACTCGACGGGCTTTCCCTGGTCGGGCGCCTGCGCGCCGAGGGCAACCAGACCCCGGTTCTTTTCCTCAGCGCGCTGGGCACGGTGGACGACCGGGTCAAGGGCCTGAGGGCCGGCGGCGACGATTATCTGGTCAAGCCCTACGCCTTTTCCGAGCTTCTGGCGCGCATCGAGGCCCTGGTGCGGAGGCAGCGGCCGGCGGAGGCGCAGACCAGGCTGCGCGTCGGCGATCTGGAGATGGACCTGCTGGCGCGCCGGGTGGTGCGCGGCGGCACCAGGATCGAGCTGCAGCCGCGCGAGTTCCGCCTGCTCGAATACCTGATGAAACACGCCGGCCAGGTGGTCACCCGGACGATGCTTCTGGAGAACGTGTGGGAGTACCATTTCGATCCCCAGACCAACGTCATCGACGTCCACATCAGCCGCCTGCGCGCCAAGATCGACAAGGGGTTCGCGCGGCCCCTCCTGAACACGGTGCGCGGCGCCGGGTACTGCATCCGTGAAACCGAGTAGGTTGCTCCGGACCTCCACCTTCCGCCTGGCGCTGGGATACCTGGTGCTGTTCGGTCTTTCCGTGGTGGCGCTGCTGGGGTTCATTTACTGGAACACCACCGGCTTCATCGCCCAGCAGACCGACGAGACCATCGAGGCGGAGATCACCGGCCTCGCCGAGCAATACCGCCGCACCGGGCTGGCGGGTTTACGGAGGATCGTCAGGGAGCGCAGCCGCGATCAGCGCCAGAGCCTGTATCTGTTCATCGATCCCGACCGCCGGTCCATCGCCGGCAATCTGGACTCCTGGCCGTCGGTGCAGGCGGGGCCGGGCGGCTGGCTCGACTTCGCCTACGAGCGCCCGGTCGGGGCGCGCGTCGAGACCCACCATGCCCGCGCCCGGCATCTGCTGCTGCGCGGCGGCTTCGAGTTGCTGGTCGGCCGCGACGTCGAGGAGCGCCACGCCCTGGAGCAGCGCATCCGCGACTCCCTGATCTGGGTGGTGGCGCTGACCATCGGCCTGGGGCTCGTCGGCGGCGTCGTCATGAGCCGCAGCTGGCTCCGCCGCATCGACGGCATCAACCGCACCAGCCGCGACATCATGGCCGGCGACCTCAGCCGCCGGGTGCCGGTAAGCGGCAGCAACGACGAGCTCGACCGGCTGGCCCAGAACCTCAACGCCATGCTCGACGAGATCGAGCGCCTCATGGCCGGCATGCGCCAGGTCACCGACAACATCGCCCACGACCTGCGCAGCCCCTTGAACCGCCTGCGCAGCCGGCTCGAGGTGACCCTGCTGGAACCGCCGTCCATCGAGTCGTACCGCGCCGCCCTGGAGAGCACCATCGAAGACGCCGAGGACCTCCTGCACACGTTCACCGCCCTGCTCGGCATCGCCTACGCCGAATCCGGGGCCAAGCCGGAAGACATGGCGGACCTGGACCTGGGCGCCCTGGCCCGGGACGTGGCCGAGCTTTACGAACCGGTGGCCGAGGACAAAGGGCTGTCGTTGACCCTGGCGTGCGGCGACGGGCTGACGGTGAAGGGCAACCGCCATCTGCTGTCCCAGGCCCTGGCCAACCTGGTCGACAACGCCATCAAGTACACGCCCGGGTCCGGCGCCGTCGTCGTCACCGCCCGCGACGCCAACGGGACCGTCGAGGTGGCGGTCGCCGACACCGGCCCCGGCATCCCCGAGGGCGAGCGCGAGCGCGTGCTGGACCGCTTCGTGCGCCTGGAATCCAGCCGCCGCAGCCCGGGCAGCGGATTGGGCCTGAGCCTGGTCGCGGCGGTGGCCCGGCTGCACGGCGCGGACCTTACCCTCGAGGACAACCGGCCGGGCCTGCGCGCGGTCATGCGGTTTCCCACACGGCCGGCGGACTGAGAGCCCGGCGCAAGGGCCGGCGGCTCCCACCGCTTATACCAAGGAGCGCCGATCATGACCCGACGAGCCGGCTTACCAAGGCTTTCGGCTAGGAGCGTGCGCTGTGGCGATGCGGGGCATCGCGAAGCGTGCGCGACGCCGTCCGAAAGCCTTGGTAAGCCGCCGTTGCGGTCGCGTATGCGGCCCGTCGGAGGGCGTCGAAAAGTTTCGACGATGCGCCGCATCGCCTGAAACTTTCCTCCTACCCGACGAGCCGCCTACGCGATCTCTATGAGTCATGATCAGCGACCCTTGGTATTAGGCTCGATCCAAAAAATAAGGCCCCGCCGGGAGGGCCTTACTTCGCCGTGGCAACGGGAGGAGAAGGAAACCCACGACCTGCCACGGCAGCAATAGCGCCGGTCGCTCCGCCACAGGGTCGGACCAGGACCCTACAGGGACCGCCGGTGGCGGCCAATCCGCGCCACCACCCCGGACCTTTTCAGCCGACGGCCGCCTGCCGGGCGGCAACACCCTCCATCGCGGCCGCGTCGGGCAACCGCGGGTACAGCCCGGCCTGAAGGGCGCGCTGGCGGATCAGTGCCAGCACGGTGTCGATGTAGGGCGTGGGGACGCCGGTGAGACGGCCCAGTTCCTGGACCGACGTGAGCAGGGCGTCGATCTCCATGGGGCGGCCCCGTTCCAGGTCCTGGAGCATGGATGTCTTGTGGGCCCCCACCTGGGCGGCGCCGGCGATGCGTTTGTCCATGCTGATGCGGAACTCCACGCCCAGGGATTCACCGATGGCCTGGGCCTCGCCCATCATGTTGCGCGCCAGGGCCAGGGTGCCCGGGTCGGCCGTGATCACATCGAGGGTGGTCAGGGTGAGGGCGCTGATCGGGTTGAAGCACAGGTTCCCCCACAGCTTCTTCCAGATATCGTCGCGGATGTTGTCGCGGATCGGCGCCTTGAGGCCGGCGTCGGTCAACGCCTCGCTGAGGCGCAGGCAGCGGCGCGAGATCGAGCCGTCGGGCTCGCCCAGGGTGAACTTGTCCCCATAGACGTGGCGGATCACCCCCGGCTCGACGATTTCCGTGGCCGGATACACGACGCAGCCGATGGCGCGTTCGGGGCCGATCAGGTCCCACTGCCGGCCGCCCGGATCGACGCTTTCCAGACGGTGGTCCTCGTGGGGGCCCGGGAGCTTATGGAAGTACCACCAGGGAATCCCGTTCATGGCCGTCACCACCGCGGTGTCCGGCCCGAGCAGGGGCGCCATGCGCCCGGCCACCTCACAGGCCTGATGGGCCTTCAGGGTGACGATGACATAGTCCTGGGGACCGGCCTCGGCGGGATCGTCCGTACAGGTCGGATGGACGATCCGCTCGGCGCCGTCGATGCGCAGCCTGAGACCGTTGGTTTTCATTGCCTCGAGGTGGGGGCCGCGGGCGATCAGGGTCACGCCGTATCCGGCCTCCGCCAGGTGCAGGCCCAGATACGCCCCGATGGCGCCGGCCCCGTAAATGCAGATCTTCATGCGAATACCCCCCCTTTTTACCGATCAGGACGGAATAGGCATTCCCGGCCCTGTCCACGCCGGTTCGCCCCAGACCCCGGATTTTTCCGGGTTTGGAGAGTGATGTTTTCACATCCTCGGATCAGATTCAATAAGTACTTGAAAAACACTATTGAATTGGGTAAATTTACAATGTATACAAATTATATCATTGAAGTCTTATAAAAAGAGGCGCCCATGGGCCGGGATACCATGCTGGGACACAAATTGCGCCGGCTGCGCCGCGAGCAGGGGCGGACCCAGGCGCAGATGGCCGGCGCCATCGGCATCTCCACCAGCTACCTGAACCTGATCGAGAACAACCGGCGGGCCGTCACCGTTCCCGTTCTGCTCAAGCTGGTGCAGGCCTTTGACATCAACCTGCGCAGCTTTACCGACGACGACGAGGCCCGCCTCGCCGGCGCCCTGGTCGAGGTCTTCAGCGATTCCCTCCTCGAGGAGTACGCCGTGAATGAAGCCGACCTGCGCGAGCTTGCGGCGCGCCTTCCCGACGCCGGACGCGCCGTGCTGGATCTGTACCGGGCGTACCGCAGCGCCCGGGACGACGCGCAGACCCTCGCCGAGCGCCTCTCGGACGGGCGGGCCAGCGGCATCGAGGCCACCGTGCCCCCGTCCGAGGAGGTCACCGACTTCATCCAGGAGCGCACCAACCATTTCCCGGAACTGGAGGAAGCGGCCGAACGCCTGTGGCGGGAGGCCGGCCTCGACCACAGCAACCTCCATCGGGGCCTGGTCGATCATCTGGCGCAGATGTACGCCGTGGAGGTCGAGACCACGGCGGCCGAGGCGAGCCGGGGCGCGGTCCGGCGGTTCAATCCGGTGACCCGCAAGCTGCAGTTATCCGAGGTGCTGCCGGCGAACAGCCGCGACTTCCAGCTGGCGCACCAGATCGGGCTGTTGTCCTGCGGCAAGATCCTCGACCGGCTGGTGGCCGGAACCAAGCTGTCGACGGCCGATGCGGAATCGCTCTGCCGGGTGGCGCTCGC
This sequence comes from Pseudomonadota bacterium, assembly GCA_022567015.1. GTDB lineage: Bacteria > Pseudomonadota > Alphaproteobacteria > Rhodospirillales > 2-02-FULL-58-16 > JACZQZ01. The sequence continues at coordinate 4,706 of JADFHR010000045.1, read as the reverse complement.
CAACTACTTCGCCGGCGCCGTGGTCCTGCCGTATGTCCCCTTCCTCGAGGCGGCGCGCACGCTCCGCTACGACATCGAGCTGCTTGGGCAAAGGTTTTCCGCCGGTTTCGAGCAGGTCTGCCACCGGCTCACCACCCTGCACCGCCCGGGCGCGCAAGGGGTGCCCTTCCACCTGCTCCGCGTCGATATCGCGGGCAACATCTCCAAGCGTTTCAGCGCCTCAGGGATTCACATCGCGCGCTTCGGCGGCGGCTGTCCGCTGTGGGCGGCGCACGCCGCCTTCCTCACCCCGGGCCGCATCCGCACACAGGTCTCGCGCATGCCCGACGGGGCGACCTATTTCTGCATCGCCCGCACGGTGACCAAGGGCGGCGGCGGCCACCACGTGCCGCCAAGCACCTATGCCGTGGAGGTCGGATGCGAGATCGGCCATGCGCGGGAGCTCGTCTATGCCGACGGGATTTCGCTGGACGACGGCACCACCGCCGTGCCCGTCGGCGTCGGCTGCCGCATGTGCGAGCGCATGGACTGCCGGCAGCGGGCCTTCCCGCCGCTCCAGGCCCGGCTCAACGTGGACGTCAACGTGCGCGGCCTGTCGGCCTACGTCTCGACCGGGCCGGAGGCGGAGCCGGGCGCCTAGAGCATTTTCCGATCAATTTAGTTCATACCCTGAGTTGGCGAAGAAGTTTGCACATTCGTCTGGAGGGAAGAGCTCGATGGCCTCGGCGATGGCAACCCAGAGGTCATCGACGGTGCGGGCGGCGGCCTTTCTG
>JADFHR010000045.1:0-3926 GCA_022567015.1 Pseudomonadota bacterium | reverse complement strand
ACACCCGGATGCGCGCGCCCTTCGGATCGTAAGGCGATTCGAGGTGCGCCGTGGCGGCGAAGCGCTCGCCGCCCACGTCGAGCTCGTAGGTGCCGGCCTCGATGGTGGCCCGGTCGACGCCGCCGGCGTGGCGCACCCACCCGAGCGCGACGCTCCTTCCCAGGGTGTGGCCGTAGGCCGCCGACGTGACCTCGCCCACGGACTGGCCGTCGCGCAGGATCAGCTCACCGCCGAACAGCAGGGGCTCGGGGTCGTCGAGGACGAACTGGACGAGCCGCTGCGTCAGCCCCTGTTCGCGCTGGCGCAGCAAGGCCTCGCGGCCGGTGAACGGCTTGTCCAGGCAGACGGCGAAGGCGAGGCCGGCTTCCAGCGGCGTGCGGTCGGGGCCGATGTCGCGCCCCCAGGCCCGGTACCCCTTTTCCAGCCTGAGGGAGTCGAGGGCGTAATAGCCGGCGTCGCGCAGATCGAGATCGCGCCCCGCCCGCACAAGGTCGTCGTAGACGGAGGGCGCGAACTCCACCGGCACATAGAGCTCCCATCCCAGCTCGCCGACGTAGGTGATGCGCAGCGCCCGCACCGGGGCGCGCCCGATGCCGATGTCGCGCATGGTGGCGAAGGGAAAGGCCTCGTTGCCCAGGTCGGCGCCGGTCAGGCGCGTGAGCAGGGTGCGGGCCCTGGGCCCCATGACCCCGAAAACCGCGTAGGCCGAGGTGACGTCGGTAAGCGAGGCCCGGGCCCCGGGGGGAATGGTGCGCCGTATCCAGTCGAGATCGCGGGTCGTCTGTGCCGAACCGCTGACGATGAAGTAGGCGTCCCCGGAGAGACGGGTCACCGTGAGGTCGCTTTCGTACCCACCGCGCTCGTTGAGCAGGCCGGTATAGACGACCCGTCCCGGCTCGACGGCCATGTCGTTGGCGCACAGGCGCTGCACAACGTCTTCCGCGTCCCCGCCCTGGAGGAGGAACTTGGAAAACGAGGTCTGGTCGAAAACGGCCACCGCCTCGCGGGCGGCGCGGTGCTCTTCGGCGGCGCGGTCGAACCAGGTCCCGCGCCCCCAGGAATACTCCATCGTCGCCGGCGCGCCCCCGGTGGCGAACCAGTTCGCCCGCTCCCAGCCCATCTTGGAGCCGAAGCAGGCCCCTTTGGCCTTGAGGCGGTCGTAAACCGGCGAGCGGCGCACCGGCCGCGCCTTCTCCAGCTCCCTGAGCGGCCACGGCATCATGTAGTGCAGGCCCAGGACCTCGGGCACCCGCTCCTTGAGGAATGCGTCGTCGCCCTCGAAGCCGGCGAACCGGCGGATGTCCACCGGCCACAGGTCCTCGGTCGGGGCGCCTTCGACGATCCACGCCGCCAACGCCCGGCCGGCGCCCCCGGCGGCGGAGATGCCCATGGAGTTGAACCCGGCGGCGACGAAGAAATGCCTGAGCTCCGGCGCTTCTCCGAGGATGAAATTGTTGTCCGGGGTGAAACTTTCGGGGCCGTTGATGAACTGGCGCACCTCGGCGTGCTCCAGGGCCGGCACCCGGATGAGGCCGTTCTCCATGAGGATTTCGAACTGGTCCCAGTCGTCGGGGAGCAGGGTGAACTCGAAATCGGCGGGGATTCCGTCCATGCCCCAGGGCTTGGCCTGGGGCTCGAAGCCGCCGAGGACCAGGCCGCCCACCTCTTCCTTGAAGTAGACGTAGCCGTCGGGGTCGCGCATCACCGGCAGGTCGGGCGTGATACCGTCGATCTCCTTGGTGACGATGTACATGTGCTCGCACGAATGCAGCGGCACGGTGACGTTGCAAAGCCGGCCCACCTGCCTGGCCCATTGCCCGGCGCAGTTGACCACGACCTCGCACGCGATAGGGCCGGCGTCGGTGCGCACCCCGGCCGCGGTACCGTTGTCGACGGCGATGCCGGTGACCCGCGTCTTCTCGAAGATCGCAGCGCCGCCCGTCCGCGCGCCCCGGGCCAGGGCCTGGGTGAGGTCGGTGGGATTGGCCTTGCCGTCGCCGGGAAGCCAGATGGCGCCGATGAGGTCATCGGTGCGCATCACCGGCCATTTGCGGCCCGCTTCTTCGGGCGTGATCACCTCGGCCTCGACGCCGAAGGCGCGCGCCAGGGCGGCCGTGCGGCGCAGCAGGGTCATGCGGTCCTGGGTGCGCGCCACGGTCAGGCTGCCGCACCGCTTCCAGCCCGTCGCCAGCCCGGTTTCCGCCTCCAGGGCGCCGTACAGCTCGGTGCTGTAGCGGATGAGCGAGGTCATGTTGTGGTGGGACCGGAGCTGCCCGACCAGGCCCGCCGCGTGCCACGTGGTGCCGCCGCTGAGCCGTCCCTGTTCGAGCACGACGACGTCGTTCCAGCCAAGCTTGGTCAGGTGGTAGGCGACGCTGCAGCCGACGATGCCGCCGCCGATGATCACGGCCCGTGCCTGGGTCGGCAGATCCTTTTCCATGTGCCTTGTCTCGCGCCGGTTTCCACTTTCCCCGTCCGCGGCCGCTACCCGCCGGGCGGACCCGGCACCGTAGGGGCAACGGTTATCAAGGACAAAGGAAATCAGGGCGCGGGGGCGAGAGGGGCGGGATCGTCAGCAGGGACACCGGCTGTCAAATTGTGACTTGTTCCGTTTCTCGAACTGGCCGACAGCGATGGTGGCCGAACGGGAAAGTGCGTGTCGAGTGCGAAGGAAACGTCCTGCCCGCACGGTCTCATTTTTTCTTCGGCGGCTGGGGAATGTTCTTCCACCCGCCTTGGCCGGGTCCGGCGCCGGGATCGAAAACCTGCAGGTTCTCGGTGGGAATATAGGTCACGGGTTCGCCGATCCAATTTCCTTTGGCATCTTTTCCCTTGATATAATTCCGCGCTATAAGCCCTTCCGGTTCCTTCACCCACTCGATGTGGCTTTTTGCGTACTTCGGGTTGATCCGGATGGCCGTATTGCCTTGCCGCACACTCCCGATATTGCCGCCAATGCTGAAGTTTGCCCCGCCTTTTGCCGGGTATTCCAGCAGGCGGGCCTGCCGGATTTCCTGGTACGCCTCGAATGATGTGACGTGGAGGGGATCATATTTCTTGCCCTGATAGTGCTCTTTGAGGGCTTCATCGATGGTCCTGTTCTGGCCCGGAATTTGGCTGGGGCGGCCCTTCGGGCCGGGGACCCCGGGGGTAGCCCCGGGAGGTCGGGTTCCCGACGGCCCGGGGCGGGACGGCCCGACGGTGGGCCGCGCCGCCGTGCGCCCGCCGGGCGGCCGGTTCCACCTGAACCCCTGGGAATTGGGCCAGGCGGTCGCCGACAGCAGGTTCTTGTATTCGCAGGCGGGCAGGGAAACGACATATCCCACTTCCGGGTCAAAGAAATGGACGCGGGTGATCCGGTTATTGGCGCCGCGTTCGAGTTGAACAAGGCCAACGGCATGCAGCGCGGGGGGTGCGTTGGGCCGGTTCTTGTTCAGGTGCAGGACGTTCTTGACCTCCCATCCGTTTGCCCGCGCGGCGGCCATCTGTTCCAGGCTCAAGGACCTCGGCGCCGCGGCCGTTCCGCCGCTCAGGATCGCGGCGTCCCTCGCCTGCGCATCGTTCAGGCCGCCGACCCAGCGCTGTCTCTGCGTCCGGCTGTAGGGGACATAAACGCCGAAATCGCGCAGGTCCTTCATGGATTGCCCCTCGCTCCGGAACCCTTTCCCGGCCTGCTCGCGCAGGAAGTTCTGGGATTGAACCTGACATGACGACGGCATGACCTGGCGATGCCTGGAAAGATCGCCGTAGCGATACTCGATGCGCGCCTGCGGGCCCAGGTGGGCGGTCGATCCGGGCGCGGCGGGGACCGGCCGAAGCGAGCCGGGGGGCGGCGTGCCCTTGGCAAGCGCCGGCGATATGGTGGGCCGGGTGCAGGAGACGGGCCCGAACCCGGGCGAACCGGCGGCGCCTGGGCGGGGCCCCAA
>JADFHR010000234.1 GCA_022567015.1 Pseudomonadota bacterium | reverse complement strand
CGCCTACGTCTGTACCGTCGGCCACCGGGACCTGGGGGCGCGCATGGTCGGCGCCGGCTGGGCCCTCGCCGTGGGCGGCGATCAGGCGGTGTATGCCGGCGAAGAGACGGCGGCCCGGGCCGCCCGCAAGGGCCTCTGGCGCGGCGAATTCGTGCTCCCCTGGGAATGGCGCAAGGCGCGTGCGCGGTGAGAGCCGGCCTTGGTTGCCAAACTCAGTTACCGAACAGTTTCTTGAGGGCGCCTCCGGCGTCCGTGGCGCCCTTGTCCAACAGGTCCCTGGCGCCCGCCGTTCCCTTCGCCAGCGCCTGCGTGGCGCCGGCCGCCTGTTCCTTCGCCGCGCCCAGCATTTTCCCGAGGCCGAGGGACGCCACCGCCTTGCCGGCGGCCTGGCCGACGGCGCCGATCACCCTGTCCAACACCTCGGCCGGGGTGGCGCCGCCCTTGTCCCTGCCGATGCCGGTGAGGTGAATATCGGGCAGGGCGGCGCTCAGGGTCCTGCCCTCCAGCACCGTGGCGCTGACGGCGACCTTGCCGCCGCGGATGTAAAGATCCTCGATGACGAGCTTCGTTCCCGCCGCGCCGCCGCCCTTGGGCGCGTCCCCGCCCCGGGTCCGCCCCGCCCCGGCCCCCCTGTAGGATTCCACGTTCCGCCGGATGGCGTCGATGTTGCTGCCATCGGGCCCCAGCTCGTAGGTGATCTCCGGTGCGGTGATGACGACCTCCTTGATGACCACGGTGTCCCGGCCCAGGGAGTCGATGTCGATGCGGACCCTGACCTCGCCCAGGCGGAAGGCGCTGTCGCTCTTGAACCCTTTGGGATTGCCCATTTTCAGCCCGCGCAGGACGCCTTCGCCGGAGGTGGCGGAAATCACCGCCTCGTCGAGGCGTACCTCGGTCCGGGTGATTTCGGAGCCGTATTTCTCGACCGCCGCCCGGACCAGGGAATCGAGGGAAGAGTACACGAGCCAGACGGCGGCGACGGCGAGCACGACGACCACGCCGCCGCCGATCAAGAGTCCACGTTTCACGCTGAATGTCCTTGAAGGCGGTGCACCGTTTCGAAGATCGCCGTCGTTCTAACGGCGCAGCCACGCGCCCGGCAAGGGGTTTCTTACCCGCCCGGCCTTGCCCCTGTATTCATCCAAAGGTATAAGTGTATCCGACGGTTCCCCGAAGACGGGGACTAAGAGGGAACACGGTGCGGTTCCGAGGCCCGGGAAAAGGGATCGGAAACCAAGTCCGTGGCTGCCCCCGCAACTGTAAGCGGCGAGTCCGTGCCCAATCAATGGCCACTGGGAAACCGGGAAGGCCGGGCAAAGACGATGACCCGCAAGCCAGGAGACCTGCCGTCGATCGACGTCGCCCACCGGTGAGCGGGGCGCTCATCCGGGACGGATTTCCGTTAGCGGTGACGCAGGGGTTCTTGCGGTGACACTGGCAATGGGATTCTGTCGATGGGCGGTTCCTCATCTCAGTTTCCGATATTGACTTAAACCATGCTCCGCGCGCGCGAGCGCGCCGGGTTGGGCGGTTGGTGGCGGCCGCAGGCTCCCTGTCAACGCGTTCGCCGGCACGTGGTGCCGGACGGGCGTTCGGGTGGGAGGGCGCGTCGATGACAATCGATCACAGGCTCTCCCGTGAACGCATTCGAGCACACGGAGTCTGTCATGAGGATCTTTGCAATAGAGGGGGGGAACGGCGAAAAAACCGGCACGCCATCGTTCACCCATTCGCCAGGAGTTGCGTTGACAACGCTGGTCTGAGGCCTGACGGCCTCGGCCTTTCTTGCCCCGGCCGCGCTTTCCCAGGACCGCGGCAAGACAATTGAAACCGGGCAGGAGACGCCGATGGCCGAGGAAACCGTCGTCACCGCTACGCGCATCGGGGTGGGGCTGCCGGGGGCGTCCGTTACCGTCATCGACGCCGAAGAGATCAAGGAGAGCCCGGCCAGGTCCCTGCCCGAACTCCTGGGACTGGAGGCCGGCATCCAGAACCGGGACCTGTTCGGCGGCACCCGCGGCGCCAGGGCCACCGTCGACATGCGCGGTTTCGGCGCCGTCGGCAAGCAGAACACCCTGATCCTGCTCGACGGGCGGCGGCTCAACGACATCGACGTGGCGGCCATCGATTTCGCCAACATTCCCCTCGACAGCATCGAGCGCATCGAAATCATCCGCGGCAACGCGGGCGGCGTGTTGTACGGCGACGGCGCCGTCGGCGGCGTCGTCAACATCGTCACCAAACGGTCCTCGGAGCAGCCGACACGGGCCAGCGCCGAGGTGGCGCTGGGGACCACGGACGGGGGCGGCGGCCCCTACCGGGAATCGAACGTCTCGGCCTCCCATTCCGCCGGACCGTTTTCCGTGAGCGCGTACGGCACGTTCATCAAGACGCCCGGGTTCCGCGACAACAACGATCTCATCCAGCGCAACCTGGACGGCGAGCTCCGCTACACGGCGGAAGCCGGCGATGTGTTCGTCAAACTCGGCCTGGATAAACAGACGTTGGGGTTGCCCGGCGCCCGCCTGGTGGACGAGGGCACGGGGGTGAATCTCCTGAAAACCGACCCCCGCGGCACCGCCACGCCGCTCGACAAGGCCCTGCAAAGCGGCATCTCGTTGACCCTGGGGATGACCCGGCGGCTCACCGGCGACGTCCAGCTTATTATCGACATGGGGGGACGCAAGAAGGACCAGGACGCCTCGATCATCGACAACACGGGCGGCGGCTTCAATCAGATCATCGATACGGAACTGACCACGTGGTCGTTCACGCCGCGCCTGAACGCCGATTACGAGATCGCCGGTTTCGGCGCCAACAGCATCGTCGGCATCGATTACTACTACGCGGACTATACCTCCGACCGCCAGAGAAACCGCGACGAAGCGCCGATCCACCGGTACAACGCCAGGCAGCACACGGTCGGTCTTTACGCCCAGAACACCCTGGCGGTGACCGCCGACACCGACGCCCATCTCGGGCTGCGGCTGCAGTACCTCGATGTTCACGCCGGCGACACCTTCGACGCAGGCGCGCCGGGCGCCTTCGGCAGCGGCCTCAAGTCGCTGACCGAAACCCAGTGGCACTATGCGGCGAATTTCGGCCTCGAGCACCGCCTCACCGACGCGGTCACCGTGTTCGGCCGCGTCGGGCGCAGCCTGAGGCTGCCCACCATCGACGAGCGCATCTCCACCGTCGATCCCCTGTCGTTCGGGCTCGGCACCCAGACCTCGAAAGACGTGGAAGGGGGCGTGCGCTATGCGTCCGGGCCGTTGGACGTGCAGTCCAGCGCCTATGCCATGGAAACCCGGAACGAAATCCGCTTCGATCCCTCTTTGGGGCCGTTCGGATTCGGCCGCAACCGCAATCTCGATCCCATCCGGCGCATCGGCGTCGAGACCAGCGCCAGCTATCGCGTAACCGACACCCTGCGCCTCAAGGGAAACCTTACGTTCACCGACGCCCAGTTCATCGACGGGCCGTTCGAGGGCAACGACGTGCCGCTGGTGGCGCCGTGGACCGCAAGCGCCACCCTGTTCTGGGACATCTGGAAGGAACGCCTGAGGCTGGCCGTAACCGCCATCTACGTGGACGCGAACCGGCTCGAGAACGACGAGCCGAACCTGTCCACCAAGATTCCCGACCACTACCTGGTCGATGTGAAGCTGAGCGGCGCCTATGGGCCCGCCACGTGGTCGGCGGAGGTGCACAACCTGTTCGACAAGGACTATTTCAACTACGGCGTCTCCAGCACCACCAACCCGAAACGGTTCAACACCTATCCCCAGCCCGGCCGCACCTTCCTGGTCAGGGCGGGGGTGGTTTTCTGACCGGGAGACGCCATGGGGCTGTCGCTGCATGGAGGGGGGCATGGAGGGGGGATGGACGCCCGAACGGCGGAGGTCCGTGCGGGTCGTGTCCTTGCCGGGGCCATCGTGCCGAGCGTGGCGCCCGGCGGCCGCGAAACCGGCATCGCGTGGGCCTGGCGGGGATTGTCCCTGGCCTCCCATGCCGGGGTGATCGCCGCCGCGGTTGCCGTCGCCGGTCCGCAGCCCGCCGCGGTGATCGAGGCCTATACGGTCGAGATCGTTTTTTCCGACCGCGTCGCGGGCGGCCACGGAGAGGGCACCGACATGCCGCCGGCGCCGTCACCGGCCCGGGGGCCGCGGGGGCGTCCCCCGCATACCGTAGCCGGGGGGACACCCCCCTTGTCCCCCCGGGGACACAGTGCGCGGGCCGAGCCGGCGAAGGCGGCGGACCTACCCCATCCGTCCACCGCGGACGGGGCCACGGCCGGGCTTCGTGCGTCGGACCCCACGGCGCCCGACATTTCCCTGTCCGCGGCCGTCCC
>JADFHR010000044.1 GCA_022567015.1 Pseudomonadota bacterium | reverse complement strand
GGCCGGCACGTCCGGCGCCCCGCCCGTCCACACCGGGCCATCGGCGGCCCCGGATTCGGCCGCCGCGACCCCCACCGTGGAAGAGGTGCTCGCCGCCGTGCGGCCGCCGTCGGCGCCCTTGGCGCCGGCCCCCGGGACGCCGGCCACGGGGGCGGGCAAGGCACCGGCCTACCGGGTGCAACTGGCCGCCGTGCGCTCGCTGGAGCGGGCGCAGGGGGAATGGGACCGCCTGCGGCGCAAGAATACCGACCTGCTGGGGAAACTGGCGCTGTCCGTCGTCAGGGCCGATCTCGGGCCGAAAAAGGGGGTGTTCTTCCGCCTGCGGGCCGGCCCCCTCGCCGACGAAGCCGCGGCGCGCGCCTTGTGCACCAAGCTGGCCTCGCGCAAGGTGGGGTGCCTGATTGTCCGGCCCGGGAAATGAGGGGCGGGGCGGGGGCGCCGGCGCGGGCGGCCCCCGGGCGATGGTCCTGGGCTGTTCCGGCCCGGTGCTCAGCGAAACCGAGCGGCGTTTTTTCCAGGACACCGATCCCCTGGGCTTCATCCTGTTCGCCCGCAACTGCGTCACCCCGGACCAGGTGCGCGCCCTGGTCAGGGACCTGCGCGATTCGGTCGGGCGCGCCGACGCCTGTGTGCTGATCGACCAGGAAGGCGGCCCGGTGGCGCGCCTGAAGCCGCCCCACTGGCGGGCGGCGCCGGCCGCCGCCCGATTCGCCGAACTCGCCAGGCCGCAAGCCGGCGGCGCGGAGCGGGCCGCCGACGCGGCGCGCCTGAACGCACGGCTCATCGCCTGGGAGTTGACGGACCTGGGCGTCACGGTGAACTGCGCGCCGGTCCTGGACGTGCCCCAGCCGGGCGCCGACCCGATTATCGGCGACCGCGCCGCCGGCGACACGCCGGCCCTGGCGGCGCGGCTGGGGCGGGCGGCCTGCGAGGGATTCCTCGACGGCGGCGTGCTGCCGGTGCTCAAGCACATCCCCGGCCACGGGCGCGCCACGGTGGACAGCCACCTCGCCCTGCCCGTGGTCGACGCGTCGTGGGAGGACCTGGAAGAGGTGGATTTCGCGCCCTTCCGCGCCATGAACACCATGCCCTGGGCGATGACCGCGCACGTGGTCTACCGGGCCGTGGACGACTCCCGGCCGGCGACCACCTCGGCGCCGGTCATCGAAAAGGCGATCCGCGGGGCGATCCGGTTTGACGGCGTACTCATGAGCGACGATTTGTCCATGCAGGCCCTGAAGGGCGGCCTGGACCGGCGCACCGACGCCGCCCTTGCCGCCGGTTGCGACCTTGTGCTCCATTGTAACGGCGACATGGCCGAAATGGAGGCCGTCGCCGCCGCCTGTTCCCGCCTGAGCGAAGCGGCGCGGGCGCGCCTGGAGCGGGCCGAGGGCATGCGGCGCCCGCCGCAGCCCCTGGACCGGGAGGGCGCCCGGGCGCGGCTCGAGGAATTGCTGGAAGGAACGCCGTGAATCTGGACCTCATCCTGTCGGTCGCTTCGGTGTGGGCGATTCCCATCCTGCTCGCCATCACCCTGCACGAGGCGGCCCACGGCTGGGTCGCCTTGCGGCTGGGGGACGACACGGCGTACCGTTTGGGCCGGGTCACCTTCAACCCGCTCCGCCACATCGACCCCTTCGGCACCGTGCTGCTGCCGGCGCTGCTGCTGTTCGCATCGGGCGGGCGGATGATGTTCGGGTTCGCCAAGCCGGTGCCGGTGAACTTCGCGCGGCTGCGCCGTCCCCGGCGCGACATGGTGCTGGTGGCGGCGGCGGGGCCGGCGACGAATTTGGCGCTGGCGGTGGTTTCGGCGGCGCTGTTCCACGTCGTGCCCTTTCTTTCCGGCGACGTCGCCCTGTGGGTTGCCGAGAACCTGGCCAACTCCTTATGGATCAACCTTTTGCTGTGTGTGCTGAACCTGCTGCCCATACCGCCGCTGGACGGCGGGCGGATCGCCGTCGGGCTGTTGCCGCCGCCCCTGGCGATACGGCTGGCGCGGCTGGAACGGCTGGGGATTTTCATTATTCTGGGGGCCGTGTTCATCCTGCCGTGGATCGGCGACAAACTGGGGGTGGACCTGAACGTCTTCTGGTGGCTGGTCGGCGCACCGGCGGCCTACCTGAGCCATCTTATCGTCACCCTGGTGGGCATCTGAGGGGGATCGATGACGGACGTGGACGAGTTCGAGGCGGAGGCCCCCCGGCAAACGGAAACGTCGGCGTTCGTCGTCGACATCGAGGGCTACGAGGGGCCCATCGACGTCCTGCTCGCCCTGGCGCGGGACCAGAAGGTGGATCTGGCCCAGATCTCGATCCTTCAGTTGGCCGACCAGTACCTGGCCTTCGTCACCCAGGCGCGCAGCATCAACCTGGAGCTGGCCGCCGACTACCTGGTGATGGCGGCGTGGCTGGCGTACCTGAAGTCGCGGCTTCTGCTTCCCGACCTGGGCGGCGAGGACGAGCCCAGCGGCGAGGAGATGGCGGCGGCCCTGGCCTTCCAGTTGCGGCGCCTGGAGGCGGTGCGGGACACGGGCACGCGTCTCATGGCGCGGGCGCAGCTGGGCCGGGAGTTCTTTCCGCGCGGCGCGCCGGAGGTGTTCGTCAGCGTCGCCACCGGTGTTTTCGAGGTCACCCTGTACGACCTGCTCAAGGCCTACGGCAACCTGAAACGCCTTGGCGACGCGCGGACGCTGCGCATCGAACCCTGGGAGCTCTACTCCGTGGAGGACGCGCTCAAGCACCTGCACCGGCTGCTTGGCGGGACGTCGGACTGGGAAAGCCTGTGGCGCTTCCTGCCCCCGGGGCTGCCCCGCGGACAGCCGGGCGGGCTGGCGGCGCGCTCGGCCGTCGCCTCCACCTTCGCCGCCACCCTGGAACTGGCCCGCACCGGCAGGCTCACGCTGCGCCAGAGCGGCCCCTTCGGGCCCATATACCTGCGCGCCGCCAAGGGCGCGCCGGCGGACGCCGCGGGGCCGCGGACCCGGACGCGGGAGCATGACGGCTCATGAGCGACGGCGACATGAGCGATGGCGATGCCCAGAACCTGCGGCTGTTGGAGGCGGTGCTGTTCGCCTCCGCCGAGGCCCTGCCCGAACGCGTCCTCGCCCAGCGCCTGCCCGAAGGGACGGACGTGGCGGCGCTTTTGGAGGACCTTAAACGCCGCTATGCCAACCGGGGGGTGAATCTGGTGCGGGCGGGAAAGACATGGGCCTTTCGCACGGCGCCGGACCTCGCGTCCCGGCTGGTCCTGGAGACCAGGGTTCCCCGCAAGCTGTCGCGCGCGGCGGTCGAGACCCTCGCCATCATCGCCTACCACCAGCCGGTGACCCGGGCCGAGATCGAGGAAATCCGCGGCGTGAGCGTGCACCGGGGGACCCTGGACGTGCTCCTGGAGGCGGGCTGGATTCGCCTCGCGGGAAGGCGGCGGACGCCGGGGCGCCCCATGACCTGGGCGACCGCGGACGCCTTTCTCGACCACTTCGGCCTGGAAAAGCTGAGCGACCTGCCCGGACTCGAGGAATTGAAGGGGGCCGGCCTGCTCGATTCGGGCCCGGCCATCCAGGCGTCCCGCGTGCTGAGGGCCGTGCACGGCCCCGGTCCCGGGGAAGACGAAACCGTTGACCAGGAACAGGCCGGGCCGGCGGACGCCGAGGACGGGCCGCCCGAACCCCTGGAGCCGGACGGCGGGCCCTGAGCGTTCCGCCACTCCCGTTTCCTGTCCACCGGCCCCAGGTGTCGCGGGTGGCGTTGCGGCGGCCAGGGCTTTCTGCCATTATCCGCGCAACGCAAACTGTAATACAAATGGGTAAAAAACGGATATGGGTACGTTTAGCATCTGGCACTGGCTGATTGTCCTGGCCGTCGTCCTTCTTTTGTTCGGCGGCAGAGGCAAGATTTCCGGGCTCATGGGCGATTTCGGCAAGGGCCTGAAATCTTTCAAAAAGGGCATGAAGGACGACGACGAGGAGGAAATCGCCTCGGAGGAGGAACCGAAAATCCTGAAATCGGAATCGGTGGCTGCGCCGGCGCCGGAAAAGGACCGGGCGGCGGAAAGCTGAGGATGTGCGGGCGGTTCCGCCCGCCGCCGGGAGCACTGAGCCGCCATGTTTGACATCGGCTGGCAGGAACTCTTCATCGTCGCGGTCTTGGCCCTCCTCGTCATCGGACCCAAGGATTTGCCGCGGGCGCTGCGCACCATGGGCAAGTGGGTGCGCAAGGCGCGGGCCTTGGCCCGCGACTTCCAGGGCGGGCTCGACGACGTGATGCGCGAGGCCGAACTGGACGACGTCAAGGACCAGTTGGTATCGGCGTCCGGTCTGGATATCGGCAAGGAGATCGAGAACACCATCGACCCCACCGGCGACATCTCCCGCGACATGGACATGAGCGACATCGAAACCGACCTGGGCACGGCCGCCCGGGCAGGGTTTGACGGCACGGCGGCCACGGAAGCGGAGCCCGAACAGGCGGCGTCCGGGAAAGCGCCGTCCGGGAAAGCGGCGTCCAGGAAAGCGGCGTCCGGGAAGGCGGCGCCCAGGAAGGCGGCGTCCGGGAAGGCGGCGCCCAGGAAGGCGGCGTCCGGGAAGGCGGCGCCTGCGGCAAAGACGGCGTCCGCGTCAAAGGCGGCCGTGGCAAAGGTGGCGGCGCCGGACCCGGAAGATGAGGTCAATACTCCGGTCAAGGCCAGCGGATAGCCGACAGTGGCGGACGAAGACCGCGACGACACCCCGGGGGAGCAGAAAATGCCGCTGCTCGATCACCTGGTCGAGCTGCGCAGCCGGCTGCTCCATTCGTTGATCGCCATCGTCGTCCTGTTCTTCGCGTCCTATTACTTCGCGCCCGCTATCTACGCCTTTCTGGTGCAGCCGCTGGCCGACATCCTGACCGAACTGGGGGGCAACCGGCGGCTGATCTTCACCGGCCTGCACGAGGCGTTCTTCACCTATATCAAGGTGTCGTTCTTCACCGCCCTGTTCGTCGCCTTCCCGTTCATCGCCATGCAGCTTTGGAAGTTCATCGCGCCCGGCCTGTACAAGAACGAAAAGAAGGCCTTTTTGCCGTTTCTGGTGGCCACGCCCATCCTCTTCTTCTCCGGCGGGGCGCTGGTCTATTACTTCATCTTTCCGCTGGCGTGGAAATTCTTCCTCAGCTTCGAGTCCATGGGCGGCGCCGGGGGGCTGCCCATCCAGCTCGAGGCCAAGGTGGACGAGTACCTGTCCCTGGTCATGCGCCTGATCTTCGCCTTCGGGCTGTGCTTCCAGTTGCCGGTGGTGCTGACCCTTCTCGCCCGGGTCGGCATGGTCACGTCCAAGGGCCTGGCGGAGAAGCGCAAGTACGCCATCGTCATCGCCTTCGTTGCCGCCGCCATCCTGACGCCACCCGACATCATCAGCCAGATCGGCCTCGCCCTGCCCACCATGGCGCTCTACGAGATATCCATCTGGGCCGTGCGCATCATCGAAAGGAAGCGCGCCCAGGCCCAGGGCGACGACGAGAAGGACGAGGCCGCCGGGGAAGCCACATGAGCCCGGCGTTCCGCCGGCGCCGGCTCCGGCACCGGACTTCTCAAACCGGCCCTCAGGCCCTATAAACCTCCCGTCCCACCGGCAGCGGCACCTCCATGTTCGACATCAAGTGGATTCGTGACAACCCGGACGCCTTCGACCAAGGGCTCCGACGGCGCGGGCTGGAGCCCGCCTCCGCCGCGCTCGTGGAACTGGACGGCAAGCGCCGCCGGGCCCTGACCCGGGCCCAGGATATCCAGGCCCGGCGCAAACTCGCGTCCAGGGAGATCGGGGCCGCCAAGGCGCGGGGCGAAGACGCCGGCGCCCTCATCGACGAGGTCTCGCGCTCGAAGGCCGAGGAGGCGGCGGCCGAAGAGGAGGCGCGCGCCGCCGCGGCGGCGCTGGATGCGGCGCTGGCGGAGCTGCCCAACCTGGCCGCCGCCGACGTGCCCGAGGGCGCGGACGAGACGGCGAACGAGGAAATCCGGACCTCGGGCGACAAGCCCGGTTTCGCCTTCCCGGCGAAGGAGCACTTCGACATCGGCGAGGCGCTCGGGATGATGGACTTCGAGACGGCGGCCCGGATGTCGGGGTCGCGGTTCGTGCTGCTGACCGGCGCGCTGGCGCGCATGGAACGGGCGCTGGCGTCGTTCATGCTCGACCTGCACACGGGCGAATTCGGCTACACCGAGGTCAACCCGCCGGCCCTGGTCCGCGACGAGGCCCTGTTCGGCACCGGGCAACTGCCCAAGTTCGGCGACGACCTGTTCACCGTCGACAAAGACCGCCTGTGGCTCATCCCCACGGCCGAGGTGCCGCTGACCAACATGGTCGCCGGCCGCATCGTCGAGGCCGACGATCTGCCCCGGCGCTACGCCGCGATGACCTGGTGCTTCCGCTCCGAGGCCGGGGCGGCGGGCAAGGACACCCGCGGCATGATCCGCCAGCACCAGTTCACCAAGGTGGAACTGGTCAGCGTCACCCGGCCCGAGGAGTCGGACGACGAGCTGGAGCGCATGACGGCGTGCGCCGAAGAGGTGCTGAAACGGCTCGGCCTGCCGTTCCGCACGGTGCTCCTGTCGACCGGCGACATGGGCTTCGCGGCGCGCAAGACCTATGACATCGAGGTGTGGCTGCCGGGCCAGGGGCGCTACCGGGAAATCTCCAGTTGTTCCAACTGCGGCGATTTCCAGGCCCGGCGCATGAAGGCCCGGTTCCGGGTCAAGGGCGAAAAGCAGACCCGCTTCGTCCATACCCTCAACGGGTCCGCGCTGGCGGTCGGGCGGACCCTGATCGCGATCCTCGAGAACTGCCAGCAGGCGGACGGCTCGGTGGCCGTGCCCGAGGCCCTCAGGCCGTACATGGGCGGGCTCGAGCGGATCGCGTCCGGCGTCGGTCCCGATGCCGGCTAAGCCCCTGGATCTGGCCAAGGCGCGGGTCCTGATCTCCAACGACGACGGTGTCCACGCGCCCGGCCTGAAGCTCCTGGAACGCGTCATGCGCCCGATCGCCCGCGAGGTCTGGGTCGTCGTCCCCGAAACCGAGCAGAGCGCCGCCGGCCATTCCCTGACCCTGCGCCGGCCGTTGCGCGTGCGCAGGGTGTCCCGCCGGCGCTATGCCGTCGACGGCACGCCCACCGACTGCGTGCTCCTTGCCGTCCACCACGTGATGAAGGACTGCCCGCCCGATATCGTGCTCTCCGGCATCAACCGGGGCGGCAACATCGGCGAGGACGTGACCTATTCGGGCACCGTCGCCGCGGCCATGGAGGCGACGCTGCTCGGCTTTCCGGCCATCGCCCTCAGCCTGATGACCGAGGACCGGCACGCGCCCAGGTGGAAGACCGCCGAGCGGTGGACGGCCGACGTGGTCGGCCGGCTGGCGGCCGCCCCATGGCCCGCCAACGTGATGATCAATGTCAATTTTCCCGATGTCGAGGCGGGCGCGGTCACCGGCGTCGAGATCACCCGGCAGGGCCGCCGCAAGATCGGCGGCGAGCTCGTGCAAGGCACCGACCCGCGGGGCGAGGCGTACTTCTGGATCGGCTCCCAGCGTGTCGAGACGGGTTCCCGGCGGGGCACGGACCTCGACGCGGTGAGACGGGGCGCCGTCTCGGTCACGCCCCTGTCGCTCGACCTCACCCACGCGCCGTCTCTCAAGCCGCTGAGGGCGGTTTTCCGGTGAACCCCGATTCCCGCAAGATCCGTCTGCTCCTCCAGTTGCGGCGCGGCGGCGTCACCGATACCCGGGTGCTGGCGGCCATGGAGCGGGTGCCGCGCGAAATCTTCGTGCCCGAGCCCTTCCGCGACCGCGCCTATGACAACCTGGCCCTGCCCATCGGCCACCACCAGACGGTGAGCCAGCCCCTCGTCGTCGCCCAGATGACCCAGGCCCTGGAGGTGGGCGAGCGCATGAAGGTGCTGGAGGTCGGCACCGGGTCCGGCTATCAGGCGGCGATTCTGTCGAAGCTGTGCCGGCGTCTGTATTCCATCGAACGCCACCGGCCGCTGTTGGCGGAGGCGGAGAAGCGGTTCGCCCAGCTCAAGCTCACCAACATCACGACCCGTGTCGGGGACGGCACCCTGGGCTGGCCGGAGCAGGTGCCCTTCGAGCGCATCATCGTTACCGCGGCGGCGGTGGACGTGCCGCCGGTCCTGGTCGCGCAGCTGACGGTGGGCGGGGTGATGGTGGTGCCCGTGGGCGACGACGACGACGATCAACGCCTGGTGCGGGTCCTGCGCACGGAAGACGGCGCCGAGAC
Organism: Pseudomonadota bacterium; assembly: GCA_022567015.1. Taxonomy (GTDB): domain Bacteria; phylum Pseudomonadota; class Alphaproteobacteria; order Rhodospirillales; family 2-02-FULL-58-16; genus JACZQZ01. Next base: position 7,900 of record JADFHR010000044.1, on the reverse strand, counting down.
CGAGGACCTGAACCCGGTGCGCTTCGTGCCCCTGGTGCCCGGAGTGGCGTCCGATTGAGGGGCGTTGCCGTTGAACGGGAGGCGCCGCTTGGCGATAATCCGGCCATGAATTCGACGCGCGCCGCCGGGCGGGCCGCCGTGGGGATAGTCGCCGTGCTGTTCCTGACCGCGGGCTGCGGATGGGCCGAATGGCCGCCGCCGGGGCGCCAGCCGCGGGACGTCAACCGCCCGCCGCCGCCCGCGGCGACACCTTTGCCGGCGCCGGCGGCGATACCTTTGCCGGTGCCCGAGCGTGCTCCCGTTGCCGCCGCCGGCGGCGCCGTCATTGTCGGCGCCGGCGACACGGTGTACGCCCTGTCGCGCCGGCACGGGGTTTTCGTCCGCGCCATCATCGACGCCAACCGGCTCCGGCCGCCCTACCATCTGCGGGTGGGCCAGCGCGTCGTCCTGCCGCGCGGGCGGGAGCACGTGGTCCAGGGCGGCGAGACCCTGTACGGCATATCGCGGCTGAACGGGGTCGGCGTGTACGAGATGGCGCGGGCCAACGGCTTGAAGCCGCCGTATACGATTCGCGCCGGACAGCGCCTGCGCCTGCCGGGGAGCGCCGGCACGGCCGGCAAGGGGACGGCCCCGGGGGCGAAGGCGGCCCCCGGTCCCCGGCCCGCCGCGAGGAAAAAACCGGCCGCCCAGGCCGAAATACCGGCGCTCAGGCCGAAAACACCGAAAGCCCCGGCCGCCGTGCCCAAGCCCCCGCCGAGGAGCGGCCGGGGTTTCCTTTGGCCCCTCAAGGGCAGGGTGCTGTCCACCTTCGGGGCCAAGGCCAGGGGCCTGCGCAACGACGGCATCAACATCGCCGCTCCCCGCGGGACCCCGGTGCGGGCCGCCGAGAACGGCGTCGTGGCGTATGCGGGCAACGAACTCAGGGGCTTCGGCAACCTTTTGCTGATCAAGCACGCGGGCGGCTGGGTTTCGGCCTATGCCCATAACCAGACGCTGCTGGTCAAGCGGGGCGACAAGGTCAGGAAACGCCAGGTGATCGCCAAGGTCGGCAGTACCGGCAACGTGAGCACCCCGCAGCTCCACTTCGAACTGCGCCGGGGCAGGCGCGCCGTGGACCCGCGCAAGTACCTGGACGGCAAGGTTTGATACGCGAAGCCGGAAGGAAGGAGCGGCTTCGCACCCGTCGACAGGCTCAGGGTGAGGATCTCCTGTCGAGCTTGTCGAAACATGGGCTTGTCGAAAACCCGGGCCTGCGGCAAAGGCTCAAGATTCCGGAAATCCCCTATCAGCGGGAATATCGCCGCGTGCCGTTGTGACCCGGCGGCCGCGGACCGTCGTTTATCCGTGTTAATCCGTGTCCATCCATGTCAGACGATCACCGGCGTTTGAACCGGAAAATCATTGGCGTGGAGCGGTGAACGGTCCCCATCGAACACGGATGGACACGGATGGGAATTCATCCCGGCGACCGCGCGCGGCACACCCGCCTTCCCCTGCGTCCTCTGCGTTTGATTTTTTTAACGCCGAGGACGCTGAGGTACGCGGAGGTACGCCAAGAATTTCGTAAGCGCCCGGCATCGTATCCCGTTGCCCGCGACTCCGGACCGTTGTTTATCCGTGTTTATCCGTGTTTATCCGTGTCAGACGATCACCGGCGTTTGAACCGGAAAATCATTGGCGTGGAGCGGTGAACGGTCCCCATCGAACACGGATGGACACGGATGAGAATGCGTTTCGACGAACCCGCGGAAAAGCTGGCGCAGGGCTCATCCGGGCCGGCCTTCGAGGCCTGGAATGAATACCGGATTTGGAAAATGCGCCGCCGCGCCGGTTTCGCAAATACCCGCGACCGCGCCGCTCATTTCCGGCGAAGGATGCCGAAGGTGCGCAGGTTGCCCCGGTAGGCCGTCAGCGCGTCGCCGAATCCGCTCAGGGACAGGAACTCGTCCCGCGCCGCGCCGCTTCCGGCGGCGAACGAACGCACCACCATTCCCGTGCCGGCCTTGAGCTCGTCGATTATCTTGGCCGCCTCCGGCCCGCTCCAGCCGGCGCTGCCGAGGCGGTCCGGCGCCGCCCGATGCACCGGGTTCCCGTCGACGCGCAGGAAGGTGGGCTGTCCCGGCTGGATGGCGCCGCGCACCCGGAGGGTCACGGTGAATGCGCCGGCGGCCTGTTCCGCCACCGTCACCTGGGAGTGGCGCCGGTCCAGATCGATGGCCGGCGGCGGGCCGGTCAGGGAGCAGCCGTTGCGGCGCGAGGTTTCATCGGTCCAGCAGATCACCGACCAGTCGCCGAAGGTGTGGAAGTACAGGATATAGCTGGCCCGGGCCCCGGGCGGCGCGACAAGGCCCGCCGCCAGGGCGAGCAGAGCCAGCGCGCCGATGGCGGCGGCGAACCGGCAACCGGGGAAGGTACTAGAACGGGATCCAGGAGTGTGTCTTGGCATAGTGCAGATAGCCGATGTTTATCCCGCCGCGCAGGCCGACGCCGGTGCGAATGGGCGCCAGGATGAGGTCTCCGCTCTGCTGGTAATTTATGGCGAGGCCCGCGACGAAATAAAAGGTGCCCTCCACCCCGGGGATCCGTTGGAATATTTCCTCGTTGTTTTTCAGGTGGTAGACCAGGGTGAAGACCTTGGAGGCGTTGCCGCCGATGTCGAAGCCGACGGTAGGCCCCTGCCAGTAGATCTTCAGGGGTGTTCCGCTCTTGCGGTGGAGCATGCCGTTGCCGTAGCGCAGCCCGATACCGAAGGCGCCGCTGATCTCCTCGCCCCTGATGTAGCCGTTGGGGCGTCCTTGATCCTCGAAGACCTTTTGGATCGCCTCGGCCAGGCCCTTGGTCGTGCTCCCGAAAAACTCCTGGGCCTTTCCGAGCATCTCGTCCTTGTCGAAGGTGTCGTCTTCCGCCGCCGCGGGAGCCTCTTTGGCGGCGGTGGAGTCCTTCGCCGCGGTCGACTCCGCGGCCGCGGCGGGCACGGGGCCGGCGGCGGCCAGGGCCAGGGCGACCAGTATCGCGTACAGGGGATTGGTCATCGGACATGTCCCGGAGTGGATTGCGCCGTCGGCGCGACGTTAGCACACCTGCGCGGCGGGGGCCATCGGGCGGCGCCTGGCCGCCGGGGCGCCAGCCGTTGGCCCGTGCGCGGATGGTTCACCCTATTCCCGGCGCCGCGCAACCACGGTGGACATACCGGCGATTCCGGGACACCCCGGGCCGGTCCTGGGCCGGGCCCGGCCAAAAGCAGGTGGGGTACGAAACGCAAGGAATATCAAGAACTTCCAGGAATTTCTTAGGCCTATACCCCAAACGGGGGATGCGGGGAGGACCCCCGTTCGGTACCCTTTTCTCTCGGCGCGATGGCCACCGGAGGTGCCGGTGGCGTCGGCAACTCAGGGCAGGCGCCAAAGAAGCCCGGCACGGGCAGGCGCAGGGGGTCGGCATGACCAAGCTGGTGATCGATATTTCGGCCGTCATCATATCCCTCAGCCTGTGCCTGTACCTCAGCGTCATCACCTTTCAGGGTTTGACCCTCCTGATCGCGGGCCTGGCGACCAGGAAGGTGCCTTCACGCATTCCGTTTCTCGGCCTGTGCCAGAACGTCGGCATCGCCGCCGTCATCGGCGGCTACACCTTCCAGGCGCCGGACCTTGCCTTTGCCGGGGTCCTGTTGGTCGCCGCCGCCCTGTTGGCGTCTTCGGGCAGGATTCCCGCCATGGTCCCGGCCATCGAGGTCCCGTTGCTGGTGTCGGGGCTTTTGAGCCTGGCGTCCCTCGGCGTCATCTACACCATCGCCTAGGAAATAAGGTTCACTCCAGCCGTTTGCCCAGGCGTCCCGCCAGGTCCTGGATGAACTGCCAGGCGACCCGGCCCGAGCGGGCGCCCCGGGTCACCGACCATTCGTTGGCCTGGGCCAGCAGCTCGTCGGCGGGCACGTCCAGGCGGTAGCGGGCGGCGTAGCCCTCGACGATGGCGAAATAGGTCTCCTGGTCGCAGACGTGGAAGCCCAGCCACAGCCCGAAGCGGTCCGAAAGGGAGACCTTCTCCTCCACCGCCTCGGCCGGGTTGATGGCGGTCGAGCGCTCGTTCTCGATCATGTCCCGGGGCATCAGGTGGCGGCGGTTCGACGTGGCGTAAAACACCAGGTTGTCGGGCCGGCCCTCGATTCCGCCTTCCAGCACCGCTTTTAAGGACTTGAACGAGGTGTCGTCGCCGGCAAAGGACAGGTCGTCGCAAAACAGCACGCAGCGCCGGTCCCAGCCCTTCAGCAGGTCGAGGAGCCGGGGCAGGGACGGGGTGTCCTCGCGGTGGATTTCCACCAGGGCCAGGGACCCCGGCTTTTCCGCGTTCAGGGCCGCGTGCACCGCCTTGATCAGCGAGCTCTTGCCCATGCCCCGCGCCCCCCACAGGAGCGCATTGTTGGCGGGCAGGCCGGCGGCGAACCGGCGGGTGTTTTCCAGCAAGGTGTCGCGCTGGCGGTCGATGCCCCTGAGCAGGGCGAGCTCGATGCAGTTGACCGCGTCCACCGCCTGCAGGCGCGCCTGCTCGGCGTGCCAGACGAAGGCGTCGGCGGAATTGGGCCCGGCCGTCTCCGGCAGCTCCGGGGCGAGCCGGTCCAGGGCATCGGCGACGCGCCTGAGCAAGGGGCCAAGATCGGGATCGGACATCGGCGGGATGCTCCGTGCTGCCGGGCCGGAAAAGCCGGACCCTAGCACACGGCGTACCCAGGTCAACGGCGCCGCCGGCGCCGCCCCTTAGCGTTTGCAAGTGGGCTGCGTGCCGTTATAGTCCGGCTGGCCTAGCCGATTTTTTCGAGGAGTTTCCCCATGTTCGTCTCGCCAGCCTTCGCCCAAGCCGGGGATAATGGCGGCAGCGGGTTCGAGGCGTTGCTGCCGCTGGTGTTGATCTTCGTCGTCTTCTATTTCCTGCTCATCCGCCCCCAGCAGAAAAAGCAGAAGCACCACAAGGAGATGCTGGTCGCCATCCGCCGGGGCGACCGGGTGGTCACCGGGGGCGGCATCGTCGGCACCGTGACCAAGGTGATCGACGACAAAGAGCTGGCGGTGGAAATCACCGACGGCGTCAAGGTGCGTGTCCAGCGGGCCCTGGTCGCCAGCGTGATCTCCAAGACGGAGCCGGTGCAGGGGGCGAAAAAGGGGAGTGCACAAGAGGCGCCGGCCGCCGGAGCGCAGGGCATGGGATCCATTCTCAAGGGCCTGTTCGGCGTCAAAGACAAGTAACGGGCCGGGCGCTCCCCCATGGTCTATTTCTCCAGGTGGAAGGTGATTCTCGTCCTCGCCGTATGCGGGTTCGGGCTCCTCTTCGCGGCGCCCAATTTCCTGAGCGTGCGGCAGGCCGAAGCCCTGCCCGACTGGCTGCCCCACAAGCAGGTCAGCCTGGGCCTGGACCTGCAGGGGGGATCGCATCTGCTGCTGGAAGTGGAGGTGGATGCGGTGGTGCGCGAACGCCTGGAGTCGATGGTCGATTCCGTGCGCGTGGTCCTGCGCAAGGCGCGCATCCGCTATCGGCGCCTGGGCGTCGAGGGCCGCACCGTCACCGTCACCATCAGGGACGTGGGCCGCGCCGAGGAGGCGCGCCAGCTGGTGCGCCAGGTGGACCCGGCGACGACCCAGGCCGAGCTCGGCGACGGCGGGCGCATCACCCTCAGCCTCACCGACCAGGCCGTCCGCGACTGGCGTACGTCGGCGGTCAAACAGTCGATCGAGATCGTGCGCCGGCGCATCGACGAAACGGGTGTGCGCGAACCCACCATCCAGCGCCAGGGCGACGACCGCATCCTGGTGCAGCTTCCCGGCATCGACGATCCGGAGCGGGTGAAGCGCCTGCTCGGCAAGACCGCCAAGATGACCTTCCATCTGGTGGACGAGAAGGCGTCCCTTTCCGAGGCCCTGGCCGGGCGGGTGCCGCCGGGTTCCAAGCTCATGCCCTCGGCCGACGAGTTCCTGTCCGACGGCCGCCCCCGCATGTACCTGATCAGGAAGCGGGTCATGGTCAGTGGCGACACCCTGATCGACTCCCAGCCGTCCTTTGATTCGCGGGACAATCAGCCGGTGATCACCTTCCGCTTCGATACCTCGGGCGGCAAGCGCTTCGCCGACGCCACCCGCAAGAACGTGGGCGTCCGCTTCGCCATCGTGCTCGACGGCAAGGTCATCAGCGCGCCGGTGATCCGCGAGCCCATCCTCGGCGGCGTGGGCCAGATCAGCGGCAGGTTCACCGTGCAGGAGACGCAGGATCTGTCGCTTTTGCTGCGCGCCGGCGCCCTGCCGGCGCCGCTCACCATCTTAGAGGAACGCACCGTCGGCCCCGGCCTCGGCGCCGATTCCATCGCCGCGGGCAAGGTGGCCAGCATCATCGGGATGGTGCTGGTGGTGGTCTTCATGGTGGTGGCCTACGGCCTGTTCGGCCTCATGGCCAACGTGGCGCTGGTGGTCAACATGGTGCTGATCACGGCGGTGCTGTCGGTCCTGCAGGCGACGCTGACCCTGCCCGGCATCGCCGGCATCGTGCTCACCATCGGCATGGCCGTGGACGCCAACGTGCTCGTCTTCGAACGCATCCGCGAGGAAGTCCGCATCGGGCGGACGCCGATTTCGGCCATCGACGCGGGGTACTCGCGGGCCATCACGACGATCATCGACGCCAACGTGACGACCCTGATCGCGGCGGTGCTCCTTTATCTGTTCGGCTCGGGGCCGGTGCGCGGGTTCGCCGTGACGTTGTCCATCGGCATCGTGTCCTCCATGTTCACCGCGATCATGCTGACGCGGCTTCTGGTGGTCGTCTGGCTCAGGCGCACCCGGCCCCAGACCCTCCCGGTATAGACGTCTTCCTCATGCGTCGTCTGAGGTTCATCCCCGCTGGCATCAACCTCCAGTTCATCTCCAAGAGGATGATTTTCTTCGTCTTCTCGGGCCTTCTGGTGGGGCTGTCGGTGGGCCTGTTCACCATCAAGGGGGTCAACTACGGCATCGACTTCAAGGGCGGCATCCTCATCGAGGTGCGCACGCCGGACGCCGCCGACCCGGGCGCCATGCGTCTGGCGCTGTCGGATCTGGGCCTCGGCGAGGTCGCCCTGCAGGAGTTCGGCGCCCCCAACGACGTTCTCATCCGCGTCCAGCGCCAAGAGGGCGGCGAAAGGGCCCAGCAGGCGGCGGTGGAAGCGGTGAAGGCGGTCCTGGGGCCGGAGGTGAAGTACCGGCGCACCGAATTCGTCGGCCCCAAGGTCAGCGAGGAGCTGTTCTGGGACGGGGTCATGGCGGTGACCTTCGCCATTATCGCCATCCTGGTCTACATCTGGTTCCGCTTCGAATGGCAGTTCGGCGTCGGCGCCGTGGTCGCCCTGGTCCACGACGTGCTGTCCACCATCGGGCTGTTTTCGCTTCTCGGGCTGGAATTCAACCTGTCGACGGTGGCGGCCATCCTGACCATCGCCGGCTATTCCATCAACGACACCGTTGTCGTGTACGACCGGGTGCGCGAAAACCTGCGCAAGTTCAAGACCATGCCCCTGGCCGAGCTGTTCAACCGCAGCATCAACGAAACGCTCTCGCGCACGGTCATCACCAGCGTCACCACGCTGCTGGCGCTGCTGTCGTTGTATCTGCTCGGCGGCGAGGTGCTCCGCGGATTCAGCTTCGCCATGATCTGGGGCGTGATCATCGGCACCTATTCGTCGGTGTGCGTGGCGGTGCCTATGCTGCTCTATCTGGACCTCGGGCGCCGCGCCGGCAGCGGCGGAGAAGGGAAGGAGGCGGCGGTCGAACAGACGCCCTAGAGCATTTTCCGATCAATTTAGTTCATACCCTGAGTTGGCGAAGAAGTTTGCACATTCGTCTGGAGGGAAGAGCTCGATGGCCTCGGCGATGGCAACCCAGAGGTC